>NZ_JACLQK010000002.1:172777-199278 GCF_016648645.1 Streptococcus sp. 22.1
GTCTATCCATTTAGGTAGACAGACTTCACCTTTTTATCTCATCGTTACAAATTCTTCTGAACCGGTTGGATGAATGGCAACCGTATTATCAAAATCAGCCTTAGTTGCTCCCATCTTAATAGCCACAGAGAAGCCTTGAATCATCTCATCGACACCGTAGCCAATGCCATGAAGACCGATGATTTTTTCATCCTCACCAAGTGTTACTAATTTCATAGTTGACGGCTGACGATTGTTTGCAAGAGCTGTATACATTGGAGTGAAACTAGATTTATAGACCTTGATATTCTCCGCACCATATTTAGCAATTGCTTTTTCCTCAGTCAAACCAACAGAACCAATGACTGGGTGGCTAAAGACCACAGTGGCTACATCAGTGTAATCAAGCTTAGCATCGGCTTTATTGTTGAAGAGTCGCTCTGACAATTGACGTCCCGCCTTGATTGCAACTGGTGTCAAATCTAGTTTACCAGTCACATCACCAAGGGCGTAGATACCAGGAACTGATGTATTTTCAAAGGCGTCTGAATAAATGTTACCTCGTTCAGTCAACTCAACGCCCGTCTTTTCAAGACCAAAGCCAGAGGTATTGGCTGCACGACCAATAGCCCAAATGAGGCAATCAACAGTGATCGTTTCTCCATTGTCAAAGCTAATGGTCAAAGAATCGTCAGCATTTTTCACTACTTCTGTAGCATTAGCATGCGTGTGAAGGGTCGGACCTGATTTAGCCATCTCATCGACTAAGACATCGATAATATCCTTGTCAAAGGTACGTAATGGGCGATCCTTACGAACAAAGAGATGCGTGTCACTACCAAGAGCATTGAGAACACCAGCAACCTCAACGGCGATATAGCCAGCACCGATAACAGCTGTACGTTTTGGTACCTCATCTAACTCAAAGAAACCATCTGAAGTAATCCCATATTCACTACCTGGAATATTTGGATAAAGAGCATGACCACCTGTTGCAATAAGGATATGGGGTGCTGTATAAAGCTCCCCCGCTACTTCAACCGTATGAGGATCAACAAATCTTGCATACTCGTATACACGTTCAACGCCATTGCTATCAAAACCACGCTCATAAGAGCCATGGATACGGTCAATATAAGCCTGACGATTGGCCTTAAGCCTTGCAAAATCAAACTTATTAACCGTCACATCAAAACCATACTCGCCTGCATAACGGTGAAGGGTCTCAGCAACCTGAGCACCATACCACATGACCTTTTTAGGTACACAGCCCACATTGACGCAGGTACCGCCTACCTCTTTTCCTTCAAAGAGAATAACCTTAGCACCGTGCATAGCAGCACGATTAGCACTGGCAATCCCACCAGAACCACCACCAATGACAATATAATCATATTCTTTTACCATATTTTACCTCTTATGTTTCTTTATACAGCGTATTAGCTACTAGATAAGCCATCTCTGCCTATACTTTATCATAAAATAGATACCCTGACAAAAATCTGCTACGACACAAAAAAACAACCCCGAACTCAACGAGATTGTTTAATCATATCTTATTTATCAAGTGGTTTGCGGAGGAATCCGAAAAGGATACCTGATACCACAGCACCAATCAAGATGAAGAGAAGGTAGAGAAGGGCATTTGATGTGAGGGCGATAACGAAGATACCTCCGTGTGGTGCCATCAATTTGATTCCTGCCATACCTACGAGAGTACCTGTAAGAGCTGAACCGACGATAAAGCTTGGGATAGCGCGTGCTGGGTCAGCTGCACCAAATGGGATTGCACCTTCAGTGATGAATGAGAGTCCCATAACGATGTTTGTCAAACCAGAGTTGCGTTCTTCTTCGGTGAATTTATCTTTAAATAAGAGTGTCGCTACAAAGACTGCCAATGGAGGAACCATACCAGCTGCCATAACTGCTGCCATAACAACTGAACCACCTGAAGTTACTGTTGCTGCGAGAGTACCTGTACCAAAGACATAAGCTGCTTTGTTGACTGGTCCACCCATATCCACTGCCATCATACCACCAACAAGGAGACCAAGTAATACGGCTGAGCTTCCTGACAAGCTTGACAAGAAGTTATTAAGACCTGTATTGATTGCTGCCATTGGGATATTCACTGCCAACATCAAGAAACCTGTAGCAAATACACCTAGAAGTGGCAAGAGCAAGATAGAACGGATTCCTTCAAGAGCACGTGGGATACCTGCCAAGAGTTTACGAAGAACGAGGATAACACCACCTGCAAGGAAACCACCAACAAGAGCTCCAAGGAAACCTGAAGATACACCAGCAAGGGCAAGGGTTGCTTTACCACCTGAACCAAATGGAACACCACCAAAGGCCGCACCACCAATTGCTTTGAATTGAGCAGCAATTTCATGGTAAGAACCAAGTTGTGACAATTGATCTTTAGGAACACCCATGATTTGGTCAAGCAAGAAGGCAAGCGCAATCATGATACCACCACCGATAACGAATGGGAGCATTTGTGATACCCCACTCATCAAGTGTTTATAGAAGGCACCACCGAGGCTCAATTTCTCACTTGATTCTTGAGCAGCTCCAGCATTTTCGGCATGGAAGACTTCAGCCTTACCATCCAAGATATTTTGGATTAATTCTTGAGGTTGACGAATACCTGCAGCGACTGGTTTAGAAAGCAATTTTTTACCATCAAAACGTGCTGTTTCAACTGCCTTGTCTGCCGCTACGATAACACCTACAGCCTTACTGATTTCTTCAGCAGTCAATGGTGTTCCGACACCTGAAGCACCGTTAGTTTCAACACGAACATTGACTCCCATTTCTTCACCTGTTTTAATCAGTGATTCTTCAGCCATGTAAGTGTGAGCAATACCAGTTGTACAAGCTGTTACAGCCACGATAAGTGGTTTATCGCTTGAAGCTGCTTCTTTAACAGCTTGTGCTTTCTTAGCTTCCTCAGCTTGTGCTTCTTCTTCGCCAGTATTAAAAGCAGCAATCACTTCATCTGGAGAAGTCACCTTACGCAAACGATCTGCAAAACCATCTTGCATGAGGTATTTTGACAATTCAGCAAGAGCTGCTAAGTGAGTGTCATTTGCTCCCTCTGGAGCTGCAATCATAAAGAAGAGGTCGGTAGGTTGACCATCAAGTGATTCGTAATCTACACCTTTATTAGATTTAGCAAAAAGTACTGTCGCTTCTTTTACTGCAGCATTTTTACTGTGTGGCATAGCGATTCCATCACCCAAACCAGTTGATGTTTGTGCTTCACGAGCCATAATACCTGCTTTGAAAACATCAAAGTCAGTCACAACACCATTGTCAACCAGGCTGTTAATCATTTCATCGATAGCAGCTTCTTTTGTAGTTGCTTGAAGGTCAAGCAACATTACTTTTTTGTTCAGTAAATCCTGAATTTTCATAGTTTTTCTACCTCTACTTTATTGTATGTTTCTTTAATAAATTCAATTGTCGCTAAGTCATCTGAGAAAGCCGTAGATGTTCCACATGCTACTCCCCACTTGAGAGCCTCAATTGGATCACCTGATTTAACAAACTCACCAGTGAAACCAGCAACCATTGAGTCACCCGCACCAACAGAGTTTTTTACTGTTCCCTTGATTGGTTTAGCAAAGTAAGCAGCCTCTGGAGTAACAAGAAGCGCTCCATCACCTGCCATTGAGATGATAACGTTCTGTGCACCCTTAGCAAGGATTTCACGCGCATATTTTTCAACATCAGCCAAACCATTAAGTTTGACATTGAAAATAGCTTCTAACTCATGGTTATTTGGTTTTACCAAGAGTGGTTGGTAAGCCAAGGAATCAAGCAAGGTTTGACCCTCAAAGTCACAGACAACCTGTGCACCAGTTTCACGCACTAGTGGAATCAATTTGTTATAGACCTTGTTTCCAAGATTGCTTGGTGCTGATCCAGCAAAAACAACCACATCATCAGCACTTACACTTGAAAGAACTGCTTCCAATTCAGCCAATTGATACTCATTAATGACAGGTCCTGCACCGTTAATTTCAGTTTCTTGGTCAGCCTTGATTTTAACATTAATACGTGTGTCTTGATCCACAGCTACAAACTTGGTTTTAATACCTTCTGCATCCAAACCATCTGTCACAAAACGTCCTGTAAAACCACCGATGAAGCCCGTTGCAGTATTATCGACACCTAAACGTTGCAAAATACGACTAACATTAATCCCCTTACCGCCAGCGAACTTATCATCACTCTCCATGCGGTTAACCTCACCAATCTCTACCTTGTCGATACGAACAATGAAGTCGATTGATGGATTCAGCGTTACAGTATAAATCATACTTCAATAACCCTCGTTTTCTCTTTTAATTCTTTTAGGAGCTCTTCTTCCGAAGCATTTGTAATTATGGTTACTTTCTCGACCTCGGCTACCTTAGCATAGGTAATCTGACCAAGTTTAGAGGCATCCGCTAGAACATAGGCTTTTTGAGCATTAGCTATAACCGTCCGTTTAATAACTGCCTCTTCCATGTCTGGTGTGGTGAAATAATTAGCATCAACGCCGTTAGCACCAATGAACGCACAATCAAAATTCAGTTGTCTGATTTGCTCTTGAGCAGTACTTCCAATAGAAGCATCCGTTGAATGTTTAACCTTTCCTCCAACAATCCTAGTGCTAACACCAAGATCTACCAGCTTAACCGCATGGTGGATAGAATTAGTCACAACCGTTACCTGACGATTAGCCAAATGTGGAATCAAAAGTTCATTTGTTGTACTAGCCTCAAGAAAGACGACATCACCTTCCTTAATCAAATCGGCAGCATAACCAGCTAACTGAGCCTTTTCTTGAACGTTTCTAATAGCTTTTTGACTATTGGCAATTTCTTCCTTTAGACCATGAATGCTTTCAGCACCACCATGAACACGTTTAAGTTGGCCATCTGCCGCTAACTCGTCCAAGTCGCGACGAATCGTCGACTCGGAAGTATCACTTAACAAAACAGTTAAGTTTTCCAAAGTGACAAAACCATCTTGTTTCAACTGAGACAAGATAATCTGCTTACGTTCAGACTTTAGCATAATCTCTCCTTCTGTAATCGTTTACAAAAACTATTATACTAAATTTTTAATAACTGTCAACTAGAAACAGTCAAAAAAAATCAAAATATTTCATTATAAAATACTTATCTACCAAAATGACGCAATTTGATAAGAAAGTTCTTACATTTTCAAAAAGAATATCCCTTTCAGTATGAAGGGCAAAATAAAAAAGCCTTTCGGCTCTCTTATCTTATTTGGCATAGTCAACCGCACGGAATTCACGAATGACTGTAACCTTAATATTTCCTGGGTAATCCAAATTCTTCTCAATTTGTTCACGTACCTTGTGAGACAAGATCGTAACTTCATCATCTGAGATTTTGTTTGGATGAACCATAATACGAATTTCACGACCAGCTTGAAGGGCGAAGCTTGTTTGAACACCGTCAAAGCTTGATGCAATTTCTTCCAAATCACGAAGGCGTTTGACATAATTCTCAACAGATTCATTACGAGCCCCTGGACGAGCCGAACTCAAAGCATCTGCTGCAGCTACAATAACTGCAATAACGCTCTCAGGTTCTACATCGCCATGGTGGCTGGCAATGGCATTGACCACAACTGGATGTTCTTTGTACTTACGTGCAAACTCTGCACCAATCTCTACGTGGCTACCTTCGACTTCTTTGTCAATGGCTTTCCCCATATCGTGAAGGAATCCAGCACGACGAGCAAGGGCAACATTTTCACCCAATTCACCAGCCATGATACCTGCTAATTTACCAACTTCAACTGAGTGACGAAGGACGTTTTGACCATACGACGTACGGAACTGCAAGCGTCCCATAATCTTAATCAAATCAGGATGAAGATTCATAGCACCAATTTCGTAGGCTGCCTCTTCACCATATTCACGGATACGGTTATCCATTTCCTGACGGCTCTTCTCAACCAACTCTTCAATACGAGCCGGATGGATACGACCGTCCTTAATCAAGGCCTCGAGAGTCATACGTGCAATTTCACGACGAACTGGATCAAAACCAGAAAGGACAACCACTTCTGGAGTGTCGTCAATAATAACGTCAATACCTGTTAGACTTTCAAGCGTACGGATGTTACGCCCCTCACGTCCAATGATACGACCTTTCATATTGTCATCTGGAAGGTGAACAGTGGTTACTGTTTGTTCAGTAACATAATCTCCAGCCAAGCGTTGCATAGCTTGCGCCAACAAGTTTTTGGCCTTCTTATCAACAGTATCTTTAACCTGTGCTTCTGCATCTTTGATACGTGTTGCAATCTCATGAGTCAGATTATTCTCAGTCTCCGTTAAGATTACCTCACGCGCCTCTGCAATGGTCATCTGACCAACACGTTCAAGTTCAGCTTGCTTCTCAGCCTCCAACTGAGTCACATTCTCTTCACGCTCATTAAGATGTTTAGATTTGTCAGCAAGACTCTGCTCTTTCTTCTCGAGGGTAAGTTCTTTACTTGATAGATTTTCATCCTTACGGTCAAGGCTGGTTGCACGTTCTGTTAAACGATTTTCCATTTGTTTAAGCTCTTGACGTTCAGATTTGAATTCTTTTTCAATATCTTCTCGATATTTTCTAGCTTCCTCTTTTGCTTCTAACAAGAACTCTTTACGTTGAGCCTTACTTTCGCGTTCAGCAGTCACACGCAGATGATCTGCATCATGTTCCGCCTGACTGCGAAGGTTCACAGCGTCTTGTTCTGCCTTTAGCAGGGTAGTTTCTGCTTGTTCCTTAGCTTTGCTAAGTTTAATAGAAATTGCTAAATATCCAACGACTAAACCAATGAGTGCAAAGACAACTAAAATTATCATGTTTATCATGTCTTTACCTCAACTTTTCTAAGGTTTCCCTAAAGAAAACCGTCTTCTAGTGTATCATATTTATAGCTTTTTCTCAAATAAATACTAGAACTTTAAACTGATTTTGTGGTATCATAACTCTATTAGAATAGGGAGGTATTACCATGCCAAAAGACGTTACTGTTGAAAGTTTTGAACTTGATCACACTATTGTAAAAGCACCTTATGTCCGTCTTATTTCAGAGGAAGTTGGACCTAAAGGAGATATCATCACAAACTTTGATATCCGTTTGATTCAACCCAATGAAAACAGTATTGATACAGGTGGTCTTCATACTATCGAACACCTACTCGCTAAACTGATCCGTCAACGTATCGATGGACTTATTGATTGCTCACCATTTGGTTGCCGTACAGGTTTCCATATGATTATGTGGGGTAAACAAGATCCTACAGAAATTGCCAAAGTTATCAAATCTAGTCTTGAAGCTATTGCTAACGAGATTACATGGGAAGATGTTCCAGGGACTACCATTGAATCTTGTGGTAACTACAAGGATCACAGTCTTCATTCAGCTAAGGAATGGGCTAAACTTATCCTTGAACAAGGTATCTCAGACCAAGCCTTCGAACGCCATACCGTTTAAAAAACATTGGGGGATATCCCAATGTTTTTTAATATTTTCTAAAACGTTGATAACGCGCTTCAAGTAAGTCTTCTGTTGATAATTGGCTTAATTCTGCCAACTCGTCTACAATTGCTGTCTTAATTGCTTCAATAATTTCACTTGTAAAGTAACCACGTTCTGGGATAACCTTATCAACGATTCCCATGTTAAGCAACTCGCCTGATGTAATCTTCATCAACTCTGCCGCCTCTTCTGAACGTGAGCCATCTTTCCAGAGGATAGTTGCAAATCCTTCAGGACTCAAGATAGAATAGATGGTATTTTCAAGCATCCAAACCTTATCAGCTACTGCCAAGGCAAGAGCTCCTCCCGAACCACCTTCACCAATGATAATGGCAATAATTGGCACCTTAAGGTCGCTCATTTCCATAAGGTTACGCGCAATTGCCTCACCTTGTCCACGTTCCTCTGCTCCAACACCAGGATAAGCACCTGCAGTATTGATAAAGGTAACAACTGGACGACCAAACTTTTCAGCCTGTTTCATGAGGCGAAGAGCCTTACGATAGCCCTCTGGATGAGGTTGCCCAAAGTTACGGTTAAGGTTATCTTGTAGGTTTCTACCTTTTTGGATACCCACTACAGTAACCGCTTGGCCATTTAAACGACCAATACCACCAATAATGGCACCATCGTCACGGAAATTACGGTCGCCATGAAGTTCAATAAAGTCATCGAAGATTCCTTGGGCAAAGTCCAAAGCAGTTAAACGGCCTTGGTCACGCGCTTCTTTTAAAATACGTGCTACGTCGCTCATTGAACACCTCCATGGAATGATAAGAGTGTGGCAATGGTATCAGCCAACTCTGTACGTTTAACAATGGCATCAACAAAACCATGTTCTTGAAGGAACTCAGCCTTTTGAAAATCATCTGGCAAAGTTTCGCGAACTGTGTTTTCAATGACACGACGACCTGCAAAACCAATCAAGGTTTGTGGCTCAGCTAAGATGATATCACCTTCCATGGCGAAACTTGCTGTAACCCCACCAGTTGTTGGATC
Source organism: Streptococcus sp. 22.1 (assembly GCF_016648645.1). Taxonomy (NCBI): domain Bacteria; kingdom Bacillati; phylum Bacillota; class Bacilli; order Lactobacillales; family Streptococcaceae; genus Streptococcus; species Streptococcus sp. 22.1. The sequence goes on from NZ_JACLQK010000002.1 coordinate 181,319, forward strand.
TGTCAATACAGTCAAATACAACAAGCCAGCATTCGAATGACGTTTTACAGCAGCTGAAATCTTAGCCATTTGCATCAAACTCATGATTCCTTCTTGCATACGGGCCCCACCAGATGCTGTAAAAATAACAACTGGAAGTTTTTCCTCAATCGCATGTTCAAAGAGTTTAGTGATTTTCTCACCAACAACAGTTCCCATTGAAGCCATAATAAAGTTAGAATCCATAATGGCCAAGGCTGTTTTTTGCCCCTTGATAGTTGCAACACCAGTCACGACAGCTTCATCAAGACCAGTTTTTTCCTTAGTCGTTGCTAGTTTCTCCATATAACCTGGAAAATTCAATGGATTTTCAGTTTTAATACCTGTAAACAGTTCTTGGAAAGATCCCTCATCAACTGTTAAATCGAGACGTTCTTTAGCGGAAATACGGAAGGTATAAGAACAATTTGGACAAATTTTAGCTTGTCCCAAGTCCTTTTGATAAATAGCTTGTTTACAACCAGGACATTTTGCAAAAAGTTCATCTGGAACTTCTGGCACTTGGTGATCAATCCCATTACGTACAGAACGGTTAGGATTGATACGGATATACTTTTCTTTTCGATCAAATAATCCCATAAACTCTATTCCTCACGATTCTGATAAGCTGGTAGGAAGGTCTCCATCAAGAAGGAAGTGTCATAATCCCCAGCGATAACGCTACGATCTGAAATCAAATCCAACTGGAAGTCAGCATTAGTCACAACACCATCGATTTCGAGCTCGTAAAGAGCACGTTGCATCTTCATGAGCGCCTCAAATCGATTTTCTCCATGAACAATGATTTTGGCAATCATTGAATCATAGTAAGGGGGAATAGTATAGCCAGGATAGACTGCACTGTCTACACGGAGACCAACACCTCCACTAGGTAGGTAGAGATTGCTAATTTTCCCTGGACTAGGTGCAAAGTTGAACTTAGGATTTTCTGCATTGATACGACACTCAATAGCATGCCCCTTGATTTCAATATCATCTTGGGTCACAGAGAGTTTTTCACCTGCGGCAATACGGATTTGTTCTTTAACAATATCCACACCACTTACAAATTCTGTAACTGGGTGCTCAACTTGAACACGGGTATTCATTTCCATGAAATAGAACTGCCCTGTTTTTTCATCAAGAAGGAACTCAATAGTACCCGCATTTTCATAATTAACAGCCTTAGCGGCACGGACAGCCGCTGAACCAATTTCGTGACGAAGTGTCTTACCAATAGCAACTGAAGGTGATTCTTCCAAGACCTTTTGGTTATTACGTTGAAGAGAGCAATCACGCTCACCTAGGTGAACAATATTACCATAGCTATCTCCCAAAATTTGAACCTCGATATGACGAGCTGGGTAAATAACTTTTTCAATATACATCGCCCCATTACCAAAGGCTGCTTTAGCTTCTTGTGACGCAGATTCGAAGGCAGGAGCTAACTCTTCTTCAGTGTTAACCTTACGAATCCCCTTACCGCCACCACCAGCAGAAGCCTTAAGCATTACTGGGTAACCAAGACGGTTGGCAACCTCTAAAGCCTCCTCAGCTGTAAAGACTTCACCATCTGAACCAGGAATTACAGGGACATTAGCCTTAATCATTTCAGCACGGGCATTGATTTTATCACCCATCTTGTCCATGACTTCGCCTGAAGGACCAATAAACTTGATGTTCATTTCTTCACAGAGAGTGGCAAATTTAGAGTTTTCACTCAAGAAACCAAACCCTGGATGAATAGCTTGAGCCTCAGTCACAATAGCAGCTGATAGGACACGATTCATATTCAAATAAGAATCCGTTGATTTTGCAGGCCCGATACAAATAGCTTCATCAGCGAGCATAGTATGGAGAGAATCCTTATCCGCTTCAGAATAAATAGCAACCGTTTGGATACCCAATTCACGTGCTGCACGGATAATACGCACTGCAATTTCACCACGATTGGCAATCAATAATTTTTTAAACATAAAACAAGATAACATCAGACATTTTTTTATAGTCTGTGTTGATTTCCTTTCTATGTGATAGACCAATGTCTAAAGAAAAATCCTTTCCGACTGTCGCCAGAAGGATTTTCACAAAACATTAGCTTCCAATAGCAAAAGTCAAAGTACCTGATGCAGCAAGTTTACCATCGACTTCAGCCTTAGCTTCAACAACAGCAATTGTTCCACGACGTTTAACAAACTTAGCTGTCATAACAAGTTGGTCACCAGGAACCACTTGTTTTTTAAATTTAACCTTATCCATACCTGCATAAAAGACTAATTTGCCCTTGTTTTCAGGTTTAGACAATTCAAGAACACCAGCTGTTTGCGCAAGAGCTTCCATGATAAGAACGCCAGGCATAACTGGGTATTGAGGAAAATGTCCATTAAAGAAAGGTTCATTGATCGTTACATTTTTAATAGCTGTGATCTCGTCTTCTGAAACTTCTAGCACACGGTCAACCAAGAGCATTGGATAACGGTGTGGTAAAGCTTCACGAATAGCATTAATATCAATTGTCATTTGATGCGTACCAATCCTTTTCCGTAGTCAACAACTTCTTCATTCGCTACCAAGATTTCAGTAATAACACCATCTTTAGGTGCTGGCACTTCATTCATAACCTTCATCGCTTCAACGATAAGAAGAGTTTGACCTTTCTTAACAGTGTCACCAACAGAAACAAAGGCTGGTTTTTCAGGTGATGGAGACAAGTAAGCCACACCGACAAGTGGACTTTCAACCACTTCTCCTTCAGCAGCTTGAGCTGGTGCAGAAGCTTCTTCAACTGGTCTTGCTGGAGTTTCAACAGCGGCAGGTTCTGCTACTGGAGCTACTGGGGCTACTGGAGCTTGAGGAGCTGGCGCAACTACTTCAACTGTAGGAGCTACTGGGGCAGCTGTTACTGAACTTGTTTGATTTTTGCTCAAATTCAATTCTTCACCGTTATTTTTGTATGAAAATTCACGTAAAGTTGATGCATCAAATTGAGCCAATAAATCTTTGATTTCAGAAATATTCATGGATTAAGCCTCCCAACGTTTAAAAGCAAGAACAGCATTGTGTCCACCAAAACCGAAGGTATTTGAAATTGCATACTCAATATCAGCTTCTTGACCTTCACCATAAACAACATTAGCTTCGATGTAGTCAGACAATTCTTTTGTACCAGCAGTTTTCGGTACATAGCTATGACGAATAGCTTCGATTGTTGCAATAGCCTCAACTGCACCAGCAGCACCTAGCAAGTGACCTGTAAATGATTTAGTAGATGAAACTGGAACATCTTTACCAAGTACAGAAACAATGGCACCACTTTCACCCTTTTCATTAGCAGGTGTTGATGTCCCGTGAGCATTGACATAATCAACATCTTCAGGTTTGATACCAGCTTCATTGATAGCCAATTTAATTGCTTTAGCAGCACCTGAACCGTCTGGAGTTGGTGTTGTCATGTGGTAGGCATCACAGTTTGATCCGTAACCAACAATCTCAGCCAAGATGTTAGCACCACGTTTTTGGGCATGTTCCAAGCTTTCGATAACGAGAACCCCTGCACCTTCACCCATAACAAAACCATTACGGTCTTTATCAAATGGAATTGATGAACGTTCTGGATCCTCTGTTGTTGAAAGTGCTGTAAGAGCATTGAAACCACCAATACCAATCTTAGTGATTGAAGCTTCAGCACCACCAGCCAAGACAACATCATGCAAACCGAATTTAATTTCACGGAAGGCTTCACCGATTGCATCATTGGCAGAGGCACAAGCAGTCGTCACTGATTTACATACCCCTTGAGCACCAATTTTAAGAGCAATGTTACCAGCACCCATGTTTGAAAGTGCTTTAGGGATAAACATTGGTTTGATACGTTTCATCCCACGTTCGTGCATACGAATGATTTGATCTTCAAGTTCTTGAAGACCACCAATACCAGATGACACGATGACACCAACACGATCACGATCTTCTTCTTCCATGTTAAGTCCTGAATTTTCAAGAGCTTCCATAGCAGCATAAATCGCATAAAGTGAGTAAGTGTCCATACGGTTAGTATCTTTTTTCACAAAGTACTTATCGAACGGGAAATCTTGGATTTCACCAGCGTTAAAGACTGGAATTTCAGAAGCATCGAACTTCGTAATTGGTTTGATACCAATTTTACCGTCATGAAGACTGTTCCAAAATTCTTCTGGTGTATTACCGATTGGTGAGGTTACGCCGTAACCTGTAACAACAACACGATTTGTAGACATATATATTCTCCTTTTGTCGGATGGATATTCTAATAAATGATTTTTTTGATATTGATATTCAATTATTGCATGGTCATACCACCATCAATAGCGATGGTTTGACCTGTGAGATATTCTTGACTAGCCAAGAATGCTGCAACTTCAGCCACTTCTTCTGCTTGACCAATACGTTTCATTGGCACTTGAGCAATCATAGCATCTTTCATTTTCTCTGGAATAGCGTCAGTCATATCTGATTCAATGAAACCAGGAGCAATAGCATTGACACGGACACCACGAGCCGCAACTTCACGCGCCACTGATTTTGTAAAACCAATCAGACCAGCTTTTGAAGCCGCATAGTTAGCTTGACCAATATTCCCCATGAGACCTACAACAGATGACATATTGATGATGGCACCTTGACGAGCCTTAGACATTGGTTTTAAGACAGCCTGTGTCATATTGAAAGCACCAGTCAAGTTGATTTTCAAGACACGTTCAAAATCTTCTTCACTCATCTTCAACATCAACTTATCGTTAGTGATTCCAGCATTATTAACTAGAACATCAACACTACCAAGCTTTTCAATAGCTTCAGCTACCATACGTTTAGCATCTTCACCGTTAGAAATATCACCTGAGATACCTACAACAGTTACACCATAATCTGCAAACTGTGCAAGCAAGTCCTCAGATATTTCAGAACGTCCATTTAGAACAACATTGGCACCAAGACTAGCAAATTTGTGTGCCACAGCTAATCCAATTCCACGTGTTGAACCTGTTACAAAAACATTTTTATTCTTAAGTTCCATGTTTACCTCGTTTTAAGCATTAAGAAGGGCATCAAGACTAGCTTGATCTTCAACATTATGAGTTGGTAAGGTTTTATCAATTTTCTTCAAGAAGCCTGACAAGACTTTTCCTGGACCAATCTCAATTACTTCATCTACTCCAAATTCTTGGATAGTGGCAATCGAATCATAAAAACGTACAGGTTCCATCACCTGACGAGCCAAAAGTGCTTTGACGTCTTCTGACTTCATGATTTGAGCCTCAGTATTACCTACTAAAGGAAGCGTAAAGTCCTTGAATGACACTTTCTCAAGTTCTGCCGCCAATTTTTGACTAGCTGATTCAAGTAAAGCTGTATGGAACGGCCCTGAAACATTAAGAGGAATCAGACGTTTAGCACCAGCTTCTTTAAGCAATTCCACAGCATAATCAACAGCCTCAACTTCACCACCAATAACAATTTGTGCTGGAGTATTATAGTTAGCAGGCGTTACTACACCCTTTTCAGATGCTTTTTGACAGATTTCTTCAATCAAACTTGGATCTGTATTCATGACAGCAACCATTTTCCCACTCCCAGCAGGAGCAGCTGTTTCCATGAATTCTCCACGTTTAGCAACCAAGGCTACCGCATCCTCAAATGAGAGTGCTCCAGCAGCAACTAGGGCAGAATATTCACCCAAAGAGAGACCGGCAACAATATCAGGAGTGATACCATTTTCTGCCAAAAGGCGATAAATGGCTACTGACGTTGTCAAAATAGCTGGTTGAGTATAGCGTGTCTGATTTAGTTTTCCTTCGTTAGAATCAATCAATTCACGCAAATCATAACCTAGAATACGACTAGCCGTATCAAATGTCTCTTTGACAACGGGATAAGTCGCATACAAATCGCTCGCCATGCCCAATTTCTGAGCCCCTTGACCAGCAAATAAGAACGCACGTTTTGTCACTATCCTAATCCTTTCGACGTTTTTAGACGTTTACATCTGCCCAACGAGCAGCTTCTTCTTTAATCACCTTGGCAGCACCTGTGTATAGGTCTTCCAAGATTTCTGCACATGTTTCTTCTTTACGAACAAGACCTGCAATTTGTCCAGCCATAACTGAACCATATTCCACATCTCCATCAACAACCGCGTTACGAAGGGCACCTGCACCAAGCTCTTCAATTTCCTCTTGAGTCTTCTTACCAGCCAAGAAATCTTTTTCAGCTTGGTTATATTCAGTAGCCAATTTATTCTTAATCGCACGAACTGGGTGTCCAACAACTGAGGCTGAAATAACAGTATCAATATCTTTAGCCTTCAAAATCTTATCTTTGAAGTTTTGGTGTGCATTAGATTCTTTAGCAACAGCGAAACGCGTACCAACCTGAACAGCTTCTGCTCCAAGCATAAGAACAGCAGCCATACCACGTCCATCAGCAACACCACCAGCTCCAATAACTGGGATAGATACCGCATCAGCAACTTGGCGAACAAGTGCCATAGTTGTCAATTTACCGATGTGACCACCAGCTTCCATACCTTCTGCGACAACAGCATCTGCTCCAAGTTTTTCCATACGTTTAGCAAGTGCTACCGATGGAATAACTGGGATTACTGTAATTCCAGCATCGTGGAAACGCTCCATATATTTACCTGGATTTCCGGCTCCTGTTGTAACAACCTTAACGCCCTCTTCGATAACGAGGTCAACGATGTCTTCTGCAAATGGTGACAATAGCATGATATTAACACCGAAAGGTTTGTCAGTGATTTGTTTTACTCTATCAATATTAGCTTTTACCACTTCTTTAGGGGCATTACCGCCACCAATAATTCCGAGTCCACCAGCATTTGAAACGGCTCCTGCCAAGTCGCCATCAGCAACCCAGGCCATACCACCTTGGAAGATTGGATATTTAATTCCTAACAGTTCTGTAATACGAGATTTCATTTTTCACCTTTTTTTCGATTTTCTAATCAAATAAATAGTTTAATAATCAAAGTAATTGTATAAACAAAGGAGAATATCCCCAATAAGAATATTCTCTATGCCCTGCTTATTTAGTTTTTTCTTCTACGTAAGCAACAAGGTCACCAACAGTGTTAAGACCTTCTTCAGTTTCGATTTGGATATCGAATTCATCTTCGATTTCTGAGATAACTTGGAACACGTCAAGTGAGTCAGCGTCAAGTTCGTCAAAAGTAGTTTCTACTTTTACTTCTTCTGCATCTTTCCCAAGTTCTTCAACGATGATTTCTTGTACTTTTTCAAATACTGCCATTTTAATTTCTCCTTTAAGATAAATATATTTCTTATAATCTATGCTGGTGCATAATTTATATAACTAGATTTTAACAATAAGACTGCCCCATGTCAAACCCCCACCAAAACCTGATAAAAGAATTGTTTGACCGCTGTCTAATTTTAAGGTCCCATTTGCTACGTTTTCAGAAAGCAAAATTGGGATACTTGCCGCACTGGTATTACCATAAGACATCATGTTTGCCAAGAATTTATCACGACTGACATCGATTTTCTTAGCCATAATATCCAAAATACGAATATTAGCTTGGTGAAGAAGGAAGTAATCAGGTTCACCTTTTTCTTCAACCAAGGCCTTAATGCTCTTTGAAACTGTCTTAACGGCAAAATCAAAGATCGCTTTCCCATCCATTTGCATATAGGGATTAGGCTGATCAGACTCATCTGAATAAGGCGAGATAACTGCAGAGGCTCCTGACTCAAGACCACCCTTGCTACCATCGGTATTCAAAGATTCTCCGAAGAAATGTTCTTCTTCAGTTTCTTCCAAGAGAACTCCGCCAGCACCATCTCCAAAGAGTACAGCTGTTGTACGGTCAGACCAGTCTAAAGTTTTAGAAAGGACTTCCGCACCAATAACTAGACCTTTTTTGTAGACACCTGACTTAATCAATTTTTCTGCCGTTGGCAAGGCAAAGACGAAACCACTACATGCCGCAGTAATATCAAAAGCAAAAGCATTGACTGCACCGATTGCTCCTTGAACTCTGGCCGCTACTGACGGCATAGAGCTATCCGGAGAAATCGTTGCAACTAAAACAAAGTCTAGCTCCTCAGGCGATAATCCTGATTTTTCTAATAGCTGATGAGCAACATTGGTAGCTAAATCACTCGTGTTCTCATTCAATGAGATGCGACGTTCCTGAATACCTGTGCGTGAGCGAATCCACTCGTCGCTAGTATCCATGATTTTTGATAGGTCATCATTAGTCACGACCTGAGCAGGTGCATAATGGGCAACCTGACTAATTTTTGCAAATGCCATTATTTCAACTCCTCAAGAAAGGCGTGGAGATTTTCCAATCCCTTACTCATAACCTTCAATTCCTCGTCGTTAAAGCCTTCCGTAATCCTCATCACCATTGATTTATGAAAACGACGGTGAAGACGATATACCAAACGACCCTTTTTAGAAAGCGATAGATGGACCACACGACGGTCAACTGATGAACGCGTACGGACAATATAACCTTTCTTTTCAAGTTTATTGAGAGAAGTTGTTACAGTACCAAGAGTTAACATGAGTTCTTTAGCTACTGCACTTGGTGTCGTATCTGGATGTGTACCGATCACATCAATGGTATGCATTTCCTTGAGGGAAACATCGTTAAATTTTGAATTCTTTAAACTTGCTTCTTCGATAATAACTACGTTATTAAAAATATCAACAAGATAGCCATCAATTTTGTCGTAATTCACACCAGACTCCTTTCAATAAAACTTTGACTTTCAAATTATATCAGACTCAAACTAAATTCGCAAGCCCGATTAAAAAACTTTAGTTTTTCTTTTAGAAAATGTGGTTATTTTCCTTGGAATTTAGGTCGACGACGCTCACTATAAGCACGTACCCCTTCTTTGAAGTCCTCAGTGAAGGCAAGAGATTTTTGCAAATCAAGTTCCAACTTAGCGTAATTTTCCCATCCTGCGAATTCAGATTCCCAAACCATTTCTTTAATGGCTTTAAAGGAATTCACTGAAGAGCGGTTCAATTTTTTAATCAATTGACTCACAGTTTTTTCAAGTTTTTCTGACTCAACAACTTTGTAGGCAATTCCCCAGTCCAAAGCTTTTTCAGCTGATACTGGCTCTCCTGTCATGGTAATTTGAGTCGCACGGTTAATACCGATTGAACGTGTCAAAAGGTAGAGACCTCCAGCGTCAGGTGCCAAACCAACACCTACAAAAGCTTGGATGAATTTAGCTTTATCAGATGCAATCGTAAAGTCAGCAGCAACAGCTAAGTTAGCTGCAGCACCTGCACATGGTCCATCAACTACCATGATGACTGGCTTAGGCAATTTTTTAAGAGCAAAAGAAATTTCATTTACCTGCTCAGCAATACGAACCAAAGACTGTACATCATCTACAGCAACCGCTTTTTGCATTTGATCAAGGTCACCACCAACAGAAAAGACTTTCCCATTAGCATTGATTACCAAGAATTTTACTGACGCATCTTGTTTAGCTTCCTCAATTGCAGCCATAATCTCATCACAAACTGGAATATTAAACCCATTTTGCACTTCTGGACGATTAAGTGTTAAAGTTGCTACTCCATCTTCAACACTATAAAGAATTGTTTCGTAAGCCATTTTTTGCATTCCTCCGATAACTAGTTCCTATATGAAAACCGTATGTTCTTTATATTTTTATCACAATTTTATTTGATGAATAGATAATTTGATTATCAAATCATTCATCGTTATTTTCTAGTATACCATAGTCCATCTAAAGGTCAACAGAAACTTAGAGTTTTTTAATTTGATACATCAAAACACCGAGTTCTACAACTCGGTGTCACTTCTATTTTAATAAATCTAAAACATCTACAAGGTTATCCAACAAGCCTTTGGCTGCACCTTGATCCATACCAAAACGATTATCTTTAATAGCCCAAACTTCAACACCTGCAGCGACTCCAGCAGCAATTCCTTTTTCGCTATCTTCAATAATTAAAGCTTGATTTGGTTTGACGCCTAATTGATTTAAGGCTGTCAGGTAAATCTCTGGATTGGGTTTACTCTCTTTGAATTCCTCCCCAGAAAGAACAACATCAAAGAAACCATCCAAATGATTTTCCTTCAAAGCTCTAAGAATATCTGCCTTCACTGAGCTAGAAGCCAAACCTATTTTCAACCCTCGAGATTTCACTTCATTCAAAACTTTTAAAACATCAGGAAAGATTAATTCTTTATAGGGTAAGGGGTTGTCTTGTTTATAGGCATTATACTCTTCTTGTAAAGTTGGCACATCCCAGTTATCATAGTCATCTCTGAGAATATTTTCCCAAACTTGCTTGGTATTTCCACCTATAAAGAAAGACGGGGGTAAATGGTCGATTGAAATTCCCTTTTGAGCTAAGAAACTTGCACGTCGATCATAATAATATTTTTCAGTGTCAAAAAGGACACCATCCATATCAAAAATAATTGCCTCTACCACGGGATATCCTCCTTTTTCTTACCTTATTGTACCATAATCAGACTAAATCTTACTCGCTTTTAAAAACAATGTGACAAATTGTCAGAATTTTGCTATAATTGTAGGGTAATTTAAAATTTTTGGAGTAACTATGAAAGTCATCAAATTCGGTGGAAGCTCACTTGCTTCAGCCACACAATTAGAAAAAGTCTTAAACATTGTAAAATCTGATCCTGAACGTCGCTTTGTCGTTGTCTCTGCCCCAGGTAAACGTAACGATGAAGATACCAAAGTCACAGACGCCTTGATTAAATACTATAAACACTACACAAAGGGTGTTGATGTCAAAGCTGACCAAGAATGGATTATTAACCGCTACCAAGCTATGGTCGATGAGCTAGGCTTCAAATCAACAGAAATGACGAAGATTGCCAAATCTATCAACGATCTTGCCACTCTTCCGATCGAAGATAATGATTTCCTTTATGATACTTTCCTAGCTGCAGGGGAAGATAATAACGCAAAATTAATCGCTGAATATTTCCGTAATAACGGTATTGAAGCACGTTACGTTCACCCTCGCCAAGCTGGTATTTTTGTCTCAAGCGAACCTGGAAATGCTCGTATCCTTCCAGGAGCCTATGACAAATTGGAAGAGCTTCGTGAATCAGATGAGGTTCTTGTAATCCCTGGTTTCTTTGGTGTTACCCCTGATAATCAAATTTGTACTTTCTCGCGTGGAGGCTCTGATATCACAGGTTCTATCGTTGCGGCTGGAGTTAAGGCAGACTTATATGAAAACTTCACAGATGTAGATGGTATTTTCGCAGCCCATCCTGGTGTCGTTCATGAACCACATTCTATTCCTGAGTTAACTTATAAAGAAATGCGTGAATTGGCTTATGCTGGATTCTCGGTTCTTCATGATGAGGCTCTACTTCCTGCCTATCGTGGTAAAATTCCATTGGTTATTAAAAATACTAATAATCCAGACCATCCAGGCACACGTATTATTCTTGAACACAAGGGAGCAACTGTTCCTGTTGTTGGTATCGCGAGCGATGATAAATTCGTCAGCATCAACATGACCAAATACCTCATGAACCGTGAAGTTGGTTTCGGACGTAAGGTCCTCCAAATCTTGGAAGATTTAAACATCCGTTGGGAACACATGCCTTCTGGAATCGATGATCTTTCAATCATTATTCGAGAACGTGAACTTACCCCAATCAAAGAACAAGAAATCCTTTCATACTTGACTCGTGAACTCGGTGTTGATGAAGTTGAAATTGAACATGGCCTTTCAATTCTCATGATTGTTGGTGAAAATATGAAAGACCACATCGGTGTTACAGCGACAGCAGCTAAAGCGCTCTCTGAAAAACATATTAACCTAGAAATGATTTCTCAAGGTTCTAGTGAGGTTTCTGTTATGTTTGTAATTGAAACTGAGCAAGAAAAAGCAGCCGTCAGAGCTCTTTATGATGCTTTTTTCCGTAGTGACGACTAATCTAAAAACCTATCTCCTTCAAGGGATAGGTTTTTTCTTTATGAGAAAAACTAAGCCAGCTCTTATGATATCTACTCCAATAGCCAATTCATAGATCAATTATGCATAGCTATTGCAAACCAAAAAACACTAACTTTCGTTAGTGCTTTTTTTTACAAGATGTTTTCGTAAGTTTCACGAACGGCATCTGGCCAAACTGAAGTTTGAACCTCACCAATATGTTTCTTACGAAGCAAGAACATAGCCATACGTGATTGACCAATACCTCCACCAATTGTTAGTGGGAAAAGGCCATGTAACAAGGCTTGGTGCCAATCCAATTTCAAACGATCTTGGTCGCCAGTAATTTCAACCTGACGTTTAAGGGCATCTTCATCAACACGAATACCCATTGATGACAATTCAAAAGCATGTCCTAATTGTTCGTTCCAAACCAAGATATCCCCGTTCAAACCATGGTAACCATTCTCAGACTCAGTTGTCCAGTCATCATAGTCAGGTGCACGGCCATCATGTGGTTTCCCATCAGGAAGAACACCACCGATACCAATCAAGAATACAGCACCATATTCCTTGGTAATAGCATCTTCACGCTCTTTTGGTGTCAAATCAGGGTACTTCTCAACAAGCTCTTCTGAATGGATGAAGGTAATTTTCTTAGGTAAAATTGCTTCAATATCGTAACGTGCTTCAACTGCTAGCTCAGTCAAACGAATGACCTTATAAATGGTTTCAACAGTTTCTTTCAAATAAGCGATATTACGATGTCCGTCAGGAATAACTTTTTCCCAGTCCCATTGGTCAACGTAAACAGAGTGCGTTGCATCCAATGAATCTTCATCTGGACGAAGAGCCTTCATATTAACCACGAGCCCTTCACCTTCATTGAAACCAAAACGAGCCAAAGTATGGCGTTTCCATTTTGCTAATGAGTGAACAACTTCGTATGTCGCGTCTGGAATCTGAAGCACATTAACAGTTACAGGATTCTCAATACCGCTCAAATTATCCTGCATACCATCCCCGACCTTACTCAAAATAGGCCCTTGCACTTCAACGACGTCAAGTTTATCAATCAAATACTGTGTAAAAGTATTCTTCACAAAAGAAATTTCCTCTTGTTGATGAATGAAGCTCTTTTTCATACGCTCCTCCTTTAAAAAATCGATAAGCCTATTATACTCCTATTTTTCAGAAAAATAAAGAAATTTTCCAACAATTTTGAAAATTTTTTGTTTTTTATGTTAGGTTTTATCACATTTTCTTAGTTAGCTTCACAACTGCTTCTGTTCGAGCCGTATGAGGAAACATATCTACTGACTGGATATAATTAACATCATAAACTTTAGCCAAAGAAACTAGATCTCTAGCCAAAGTAGATACATTACATGAAACATATATCATTTTTTCAGGAGTGTAGTCCAGTATCGTTTTAAGTAGCTTATCATCTAAACCAGTTCTAGGTGGATCCACAATAAGAGCATCTGCTCGATAACCTTCCTTGTACCAACGTGGAATGATATCTTCTGCTTTACCCACCTCATAGTGAGCATTCTCCAACCCAAGTGATTTAGCATTCTTTCTAGCATCCTCAATAGCCTCTGGAATAATATCCATACCTCGAATACTCTTTACCTTATTTGCAAAAGCAAGTCCAATAGTACCAACCCCACAATAAGCATCAATAAGGTGTTCAGCCTTACCTACATCCAAAGCTTCAACGGCCTGACCATAGAGTACCTCTGTTTGTTGAGGATTCAACTGGTAAAATGCACGAGGAGAGAGAGCAAAGCTATAGTCCAGTACCTCTTCTTGAATAGTGTCTTGCCCCCAAAGAATTTCCGTCTCTTGACCATAAATCTCGCTAGACTTCGAATAATTATAATTGACAGCAATAGTTACAATCTCTGGAAAACTTTCCGTCAATTCCTTAACCAATTTAGTGAAAGAAACTGATTTAGAGGTTACAAAAATCAACTGGACCTGATTTGAACCCAAAGCACGTCGTATCATAACGGTCCGAATTCCAGCAATTTTACGCTCATTATAAATTGGCAACCTGTATTTATCTAACAAATTTGTCACCTTATTCATAATGGCTTGAGTTAGATCATCCTGAACTAGACAATCATCAATATTAATGAGGCGATGACTCCCTTCCGCAAATAAGCCAGCTTTAACTGAGCCATCAAAAGAACGGGTTTGAAATTGTAGTTTAGCTCGGTAATGTTGTGGTTGCTCCATACCAATTGTTGGACGAATGTCATATGACTCAAAATTAGCCGGTTTAAACTTCTTCAAGGCTTGTCCTAATAAGTCAGTTTTAAACTCTAATTGCTTATCATAACGAAGATGCATTAACTGGCAACCGCCACAGTCTTCATAAATACTACATGCAGGTTCGACACGAAACTTAGAAGGCTTATTAATCTTTAATAATTTTGCCTGAACAAAGTTTCTCTTAACAGAAACAACCTGACAGAATACTTCTTCACCCTTCAAAGCCCCTGGCACAAAAACTAGAGTTTTCTTATAAAAACCAATGCCTTCGCCATTGATTCCCATGCGTTTTATCTTAAGCGGGATACGCTGTTTCACTTGTAAATTCATACTACCATTCTAACATTTTGATATAATAATAACTATGAAAATCACAAAAATCGAGAAGAAAAAGAGACTTTATCTCCTTGAGATAGACAAAAAAGAGAGTCTCTACGTTACAGAAGATACCATCGTTAAATACATGTTGACAAAAGAAATGATACTGGACAAAGATCAACTAGAGAATATTAAATCCTTTGCCCAGTTCTCGCATGGTAAAAACTTAGCCCTCTATTTTATTTCATTTAAACAACGTACTGAGAAAGAGGTAAAGGATTACCTTTTTAAACATGAAATAAACCCTCATATAATTCCAAAAATTATTGATAATCTAAAAAGAGATCACTGGATTGATGATTACAAACTCCTAGAAAGTCTAGCTCAACAAAATCTGAATTCAGGCGATAAAGGAGCCTATGTGCTGAAGCAAAAATGGCTTCAAAAAGGTTGTAACAAACAGATCATTGACGATGTTTTAAGTCAATTTGATTTCTCAGAAATAGCCATTAGAGTAGCTTCAAAACTGTTACGAAAATATCAGGGAAAACTACCATCTAAAGCCCTAAAAGATAAATTAACTCAAAGCCTTATCAATAAAGGTTTTTCATTTCAAGAAAGTAAACTAGCAATCGATCATCTAGAACTTGAAGCAGATGAAGAAACTGAACAAGCTCTCCTTTATAAAGAAATAGATAAGCAATATCAAAAATTTAGTAAAAAATACAACGGTTATGAACTTAAGCAGCGCTTGACACAATCTTTAGCCAGAAAAGGTTATGACTTTGATGCCATAGCATCCGCTCTAAGAGAATATTTATAGGAATTTCCCCTCTTTTCACAAAATTATGATACAATAGTGGGGATAACCCTTATTGTAGAAAGAGGACGCCATGAAATTACCAAAAGAAGGCGACTTTATCACAATTCAAAGTTATAAGCATGATGGTAGTTTGCACCGTACTTGGCGCGATACTATGGTACTAAAGACAACTGAGAATGCTGTTATTGGCGTTAACGACCACACCCTCGTTACTGAAGCAGACGGAAGACGATGGGTAACACGTGAACCTGCTATTGTTTATTTCCACAAAAAATACTGGTTTAATATTATAGCCATGATTAGGGATAACGGCATTTCCTACTACTGCAATTTAGCTAGTCCATATATTTTGGACCAAGAAGCACTAAAATATATTGACTACGACCTAGATGTCAAAGTCTTCGCTGATGGTGAAAAAAAATTGCTAGATGTAGATGAGTATGAAACACATAAAAAAGAAATGCATTACTCTCCTGATATTGACTATATCTTAAAGGAACATGTTAAAATCTTGGTAGATTGGATTAACAATGGTAAGGGGCCATTTTCACAATCTTATGTTAACATCTGGTACAAACGTTATCTTGAACTAAGGAATCGTTAAAGTTGTCATAAAAAAGACTAGTAATAATACTAGTCTTTTTTTGCACTAAAAACGAATGCTTCGGAATCTAAGTCCATATTCAAAAGATAACGCCCTTCTTCTACTTGAACAAGATACCCTAATAATACTAAAGCATCGACAAAAATATTCCTCCTCTTTTGAAGTACATATTGCTTCCTTATGTATTTTAATAGAAAAGTCGTTACATGTTTCAAAAAGTATTCAGGATTAACATCCCCTAATATGTCATATAATCTATTCTGCTCTTCAGATAATGGTAGATTTTCTCTTAATTTATAGAAATAATTTGAAATCGTAAGTTCGTCTCTCGTGATACCCGTTTGTTCGATAATAACAACATCATTAGTAGAATTAGATATCTTAGTAACAAAACTACGATTTAATAGTTCTAAATAACAAGAAGAATTATCATTAATAAAAAAATGCTGGTCTAAGTCAATTTTAGAAGAATCCGACACAAGACTAATTAATAAACGGTAACGTTTC
Organism: Streptococcus sp. 22.1; assembly: GCF_016648645.1. NCBI lineage: Bacteria > Bacillati > Bacillota > Bacilli > Lactobacillales > Streptococcaceae > Streptococcus > Streptococcus sp. 22.1. The sequence continues at coordinate 197,869 of NZ_JACLQK010000002.1, forward strand.
TCAAATCGTTCAATATAGCCTGCTTTTACAAACTCCTCAATTAATTTATCTATATTCTTTTGAAAAGGAAACTCCCTTTTTATTGCTCTCAGGGTCACAGGCTGATTAAGATATAGATAATTCACTATTTCCATAAAAAAAGCTTGCTTACATAGTTTGTTTGGGTTAAATTGTATTATCATAAGAAGTATTATACCATTAATCAGACAACTAAAAAAAGGCCTGACGGCCTAATTTTATGCATTAAAGCTTTCAGTCAACTGTGGTACTACTTGTTTCTTACGAGAAACAGCTCCTTCAAGGAAAGCATGATTATTTTCTAAAACAAAATCAAAAGCATTTTCAACTTTATCAGTGTTTGAACCAAGTGCAAGAATCTCTGAATTTGAATTAAGAATATCAGTAATCATTAAGACAAAGTCAGAGTATCCATTGCTTTTAATTGAGTTATTAATAGCTTCCTCGATTTCCTCTTGACGAGAAAGAACATCGGCAATATCAACTGTATTAACTTGTGCAACACGAACTTGATTGCCATTCAATTCGAAAGTTTTGGCATCAATATCAATAAGTTCTTCAGCAGATTTAGAAGAAAGATTAGTACCAGCTTTAAGCATAGCAAGTCCATATTCTTCCAAATTAACTCCAGCAATTTCTGCAAGTTCAGCTGCAACTGCAGGATCTGAAGCATGTGTAGTTGGAGATTTAAGGAGAAGAGTATCCGAAATCAAACCTGACAAAAGCAAACCAGCCACTTCCTTAGGAACTTCAACATTGTTTTCTTTGAACATACGATAAACAATTGAAGAAGCTGATCCAACAGGTTCCAATCGCATCATTAATGGATTAGCGGTTTCAAAGTTAGCCACACGGTGATGGTCTACTACCTCAATAACCTCAACATCCTTAATATCTGAAATAGATTGTTGAAACTCATTATGGTCTGTAAGAATTACTTGATTAACTCCCTCTGACAAAGCTGATTCAACAACTCTTGGTGCCTCAACACCAAAATAATCAAGAACGAAAGCTGTTTCTTCGTTAGGAGTACCTAAAGCAACAGCTTCAGCATCAACGCCAAGTTGACGTTTCAAATAAGCGTATCCATAAGAAGACCCAATCGCATCAGAATCAGGGTTTTGATGACCAAAAACAAAAACTTTAGACATAAATTCACCTCAAAAATAGTATTATAAGTTATTATAACATATAAAAAAAAGAAACAAAATAAAAAGAGTAACCTAAGTTACTCGAAATATAGTCCGTACGGGATTCGAACCCGTGTTACCGCCGTGAAAAGGCGGTGTCTTAACCCCTTGACCAACGGACCATCTTTATGCCGGCTACATGACTTGAACACGCGACCCTCTGATTACAAATCAGATGCTCTACCAACTGAGCTAAGCCGGC
>NZ_JACLQK010000020.1:0-44152 GCF_016648645.1 Streptococcus sp. 22.1
TTTCTCTTCTAGACATAAAAATACCTCTTAAGTAGATTTTAGGTATTTACCTTGTCTACTTAAGAGGTATCATATCATAATCTATAGGTGGTAGTTTTATGATTTAATTATAGAGCGCTAACTTGTGAATGATGCTTAAATAAGGAATGAGTCGCTTCGTGAATATGACGAGCAGTTTCTGCATTATTCATGGTGTAGAGGTGAACGCCTGCAACATCTTGAGTAACAAGGTCGACAATCTGGTCAATCGCATAAGCAAGACCTGCCGCTCTAAGTGACTCAGGATCATGCTCATACTTATCCAAAATGGCACGGAACTTACGTGGCAAATGAATATTCTCACAAGTCTTAAGCAAACGTAGAGCTTGGTTACGATTCAAGATAGGCATAATTCCTGCATGAATTGGTACATCAATTCCAGCCAAGGTACATTTATCTTGAAAATCATAGAAACGTTCATTGTCAAAGAAGAGTTGGGTTAAAAGACCAGAACAACCTGCATCAACCTTTTTCTTAAGGTTTTGGATATCAGAGATTTGATTTGGCGAATCTGGATGCCCTTCAGGATAGCAGGCACCGATGATATCAAATTGAGGAGCTTCTTCCTTGATAAATTCAATCAAATCAGTGGCATATTTAAAGTCTTTAAGAGGTTCCACACCAGGAATGATATCGCCACGTAGGGCTAAGATACGGTGTACTCCAACGGCATCCAAGTCACGTAAGGTATCAGCAACCTTTTCTTTACTCAAATAGATAGCTGGAAGGTGGGCAATCGTTGGGATAGCTAGGTCATTTTGAATATGATCCGCCAAAGGAACCGTCGTCTCTTTGATATTATATTTGTTATTACTAGCTGTAACACTGATAAAGTGTGGAGCCAATCCTTGCATATCCTCAAGGGCACGTAGGATTTTTTCGTTACCTACTGCTGGGTTAGGTGGAAAGACTTCAAAAGAGAGTGATGGTGTTTGGCTTGTCATATTTTATACCTTCTTCTTTTTAGATTTTTGTTAAGACGAAAGCTGTTTTAAGTGCCTACTGACTTCATGAGTACAGTTAAACAATTGTTAATCATAGCCTGCTTGCAAAAATCTTTAGAACATTATTCGCTATTGAAAACCTTCTACACTTAAGGAAGAAGGTCTTCAACATATGATAACTTCCGCTTACAAGTTTTCGCGAGCTGCTTTTGCAGCTTCTACAAGCTTAATCAAGCTTTCTTTAGTTTCTTTGATTCCGCGAGTCTTCAAACCACAGTCAGGGTTGATCCATACTTTACCGCTTGGTACTTTTGCCAAGATTGCTTCGATAGTGTGGTCAATTTCACCGTCTTGTGGGACACGTGGTGAGTGGATATCGTAAACCCCAGGTCCAACTTCTGTTTGGAAGTTTTGAGCTTTAAGTTCATCCAAGATTTCAAGATTTGAACGGCTAGCTTCAAATGAGATAACGTCAGCATCTAAGTTATCGATAGCTGGGATGATATCTGTAAATTCTGAGTAACACATGTGAGTGTGGATTTGTGTGTCTGGTGCTACAGTTGAGTGTACCAAACGGAAGGCTGGAATTGCCCAGTCGAGGTAGTCTTCATACCAGTCACTACGACGGAGCGGCAATTTTTCGCGAAGAGCAGCTTCGTCAATTTGGATAATTTTCACGCCTGCAGCTTCAAGGTCAAGTACTTCATCTTTGATTGCAAGAGCAATTTGAAGAGTTGAATCCTTGATAGAGATGTCCTCACGTGGGAATGACCAGTTAAGGATAGTAACAGGTCCAGTCAACATACCTTTAACAGGTTTGTCTGTACGGCTTTGTGCGTAGCTAGACCATTTAACAGTGATTGGGTTAAGACGAGTGACATCACCCCAAATGATTGGTGGTTTAACCCCACGCATACCGTATGATTGAACCCAACCATTTTTAGAGAAGAGGTAACCTGACAAGTTCTGACCGAAGTACTCAACCATGTCATTACGTTCAAACTCACCATGAACAAGAACGTCAAATCCAACTTCTTCTTGCCATTTAATCCATTCATCAGTGATTTCAGCAAGGAAAGCATCGTATTCTTCTTGTGACAATTCATTCTTACGGAAAGCCAAACGTTTAGCACGAACTTCCTTAGTTTGAGGGAATGAACCGATAGTTGTGGTTGGAAGCAATGGAAGTTTGAAGGCATCCTTTTGAATCGCTTCACGTTCTGCAAACGCTGGCAAACGAGTGTAATCAGCTTCAGTCAAACCTGCAATACGAGCACGAAGCTCAGCATTTTCACCAACACGCTCAGTCGCAAAGAGTTCTTTGTTAGCAGCAAGTGCTTCTGCACCTTGACCATTGCGGATGGCATCCAAGTCACGCAATTCACCCAATTTTTCAACCGCAAAGGCGAAGTGGTCCAAAATAGCTGGTTCAAAATCTTCATTAGCAGTTGTAAATGGTACGTGGAGAAGTGAGCAAGAGGTTGTCAAAACAACATTTTCAGCTGGAACTTGTTCAAGAATTGCAAGGCTCTTCTCGTAGTTGTTACGCCAGATGTTTTTACCATTGACGATACCGGCATAGAGAATCTTATCAGCTGGGAAACCACCTTTAACCAATTCAAGTGTTTTCTTACCTTCAACAAAGTCAAGACCAATACCATCAACTGGCAAGTTCACAAGGTCATTGTAGACATCACGAACATCACCAAAGTAAGTTTGAATCAAAACTTCAAGGCCTTTCTTATCAGCCAAGAGCTTGTTGTAGAGGTTCAAGAAGAGAGCTTTTTCTTCAGATGTCAAATCTTTAACAAGAGCTGGCTCATCGAGTTGAATACGAGTAGCACCAAGCTCTGCCAATTTTGCAAAGACATCTTGGTATGCAGAAACAAAGCTATCTACGAAGTCTTCAGCTTTTACACCATCTTCAAAATCAGACAATTGAAGGAAAGTGAATGGTCCAACCACAACTGGACGTGTATTAAGACCCAATTCTTTTGCTTCTTGGTACTCATCAAAAATCTTGTGACCAGCAAGTTTAACTTCTGTTGTTTTTTCAAATTTAGGAACGATGTAATGGTAGTTAGTATTAAACCATTTTTTCATAGGAAGGGCACGTACATCCCCTTTTTCACCTTGGTAACCACGCGCCAAAGCAAAGTAACGTTCAAGATCTGTCAAATCCAAGTTTTGAACAGATTCAGGTACGACGTTGAAAAGGAAAGCTGCATCAAGGAAGTTATCGTAATGTGAAAAATCATTTGAAGGAATTTCAGTGATACCCTTCTCTTTAACAATATTCCAGTGTTTTGCACGCAAGTCTTTGGCTGCTGCTAAAAGTTCATCTGCAGTAATTTCATTTCTAAAGTATTTTTCTGTTGTAAATTTTAATTCGCGGAATTCACCCAAACGTGGGAAACCAATGATAGTAGTTGACATCTTGTGTCCTCCTCTTTGTTGTTGAACTTATCTTACCAAAGAAATGGGTAGCTGTATAATTGCTATTAGTTTTCTCTATATATAGTTTTAGACTATACCCTATAAAATAAAGGGTTACCGACTTCTGTTATCTCCTTTTGCTTAGATATCGTTATAGCTAATAACTATATATTGACTTACTAAATCCCTTTTTATATCAAAAAATCCCTAGACTTTTGTCTAGAGACTCTATTATTTACTAGGATCAGAACACTAAGCTCTATAAGTGCTCAGTACCCTCTCTTGAAGCCAAGATGATGTATAAGACATATTCTCACTATTGTAACTATTCCAAATAAAATAACCAAAAATTGCCAATACTAATAAGAAACAAATTCCCAAGACGGCTAACCATATGATTTGTTTCTTTAAGCTATCATACTCACTCATATAGCCATTATGAAGTTTAATGAGTTCATTTCTTTTTTTGTTACTTGACTCTTTAGCAATAGCTATTTCTAGCTCGTACATCTGGTGCTTCCATGAATTCTTAGAAGTGCCTTTTTTCATTTTATTGTTTGAAAGGTTGCTGTTGCCTTTCTCAAAGTTATTTTTTTCAGTCATATTTCCCTCTAAAATCTTCTTTTAGTCCCTATCATTATAACATATGTAAAACTATCTGAAAAGTTCATTTTTGGTTAAAATTTTGAGAAAGATAATTAAAACATGAAAAAGAACCAGAGGGAAACTTCTTATGTTATACTCTAAGTATGCATAAGAAAACTGTTATTGATTTTAAAGAACTTGGTGTCAGACAAATCTTTACAGACACCATTAAAGAACTAAAAACAAAGGACATTAAGGAAGTCAAACCCCTTTTAGATGAACTCGAAGCCTATCAAAATGAAGGTTATTATGCAGTAGGTTATGTTTCCTATGAAGCAGCCCCTGCCTTCGAGACAAAATTTCAGGTTATTGATGGTCCATTAATGTCTGAGTATCTCCTCTACTTCACTGTTCATGAAACTGTTCAAACAGAGCCTATTCCACTTACTTATGACCCTATTACCTTACCAAAATCTTGGCAAGAGCTAACTTCTGCTGAGGAATACAAGGCTGCTATTGAGCATATACACCACCATATTCGACAAGGTGATACTTATCAGGTCAATTATACTGTTCAACTTCAACAGAACCTGACAGCTGATCCCTTTGCCATCTACAATCGATTGGTTGTTGAGCAAAATGCACATTACAATGCCTTTATTCAGCACGATGACGTTTCTATCATTTCTATAAGTCCAGAACTCTTCTTTAAAAAAGATGGCGATAAGTTGACTACTCGTCCTATGAAAGGTACTACCAATCGAGGTTTAACAAGTGAAACTGACCTTGCACAAGCAAGATGGCTAGCTCAGGACCAGAAAAATCGCTCTGAAAATATGATGATTGTCGATCTTCTTAGAAATGACATGAATCGTATTTCTAAAATAGGAAGTGAAGATGTTAAGAGCCTTTGCCAAGTTGAACAATACTCTACAGTTTGGCAAATGACTTCGACAATTGAAACGCAACTCCTGACAAATAGAAGTTTATGCGATGTCTTCCAAGCCCTTTTTCCATGCGGATCTATTACAGGTGCCCCCAAAATAGCAACCATGGAGATTATTAAGAGGGTTGAAAAACAACCTCGAGGTGTTTATTGTGGGGCCATTGGAATCTTGGTGCCACAGGGACCTAGTATTTTCAACGTAGCCATTCGGACACTACAAATGGAAGAAACCAAGGCTATCTATGGTGTCGGAGGGGGGATTACCTGGGACAGTAACTGGGAATCCGAATACGAAGAAACCAAGCAAAAAGCTGCTGTTCTATACCGTCAGAACCCAAAATTCTATCTCATTTCTACCGGTCGTATTCATCAAGGAAAACTTCTCTTTCTGGAGGAGCATATAAAACGTTTACAAGAGAGTAGCCGATACTTCGACTATCCTTTCAATGCAGAAAAAGCGCACTATCAAGCCACAGCTCTGTGCCAATCACTAGATTTTGACACAGACTACCGTCTTAAATTGTCCTTTAAAAAAGATGGTGAACTGAAGTTTGAACATAGCCAATTAACAAACTTATCTGATGACTTTTACCAAGCAAGGTTAGTTGAGCAAAGATATCCGTTGGATAGCCCCTATACCTTCTTTAAAACAAGTTACCGTCCTCACCTTAGTATCGAACCTCACGAACAAATCTATTATAATCACGAGGGACAACTCCTAGAAACCTCTATCGGTAACATCGTTCTTAAAATCGAAGACCAACTCTACACACCACCAGTTCACCTCGGCCTCTTAAATGGCATCTACAGACAAAGTCTTATAGCTGAAAATAAGCTGAAAGAAAAAGTCCTGACTGTAAAAGATCTGAAACAGGCTCAGACCATCTATGGATGTAATGCGGTGAGAGGGTTGTATGAATTGAAGGTGGAGAAATAAATCAAAAAAACTGTACAATTTTTACTATTCTATATGTAAACTAATGAACCATTACATAGAAAGGTATTGATATGACCTATCAATTAAAACTAAATGATTTTGTAAATATAATCGAAAATAAATCAAGCTCTAATCCAGATGATCTGATTCATATCTGTAAACGATACAAGAATCCTAAAAGAGACTATCTCTTTGTTAATAAATATCAAGCTAAGCATTATCCTAGTCAAGCCAATACAACAATTCAGCTTTTTAAAGAACTTTACGAACAACTTAAAAATCATTTAAGTTCACAAGAACGCATACTCATCATCGCCTTTGCCGAGACTGCTACTGCCATCGGTCAAGCCATCATGCATTTTTGTTTGGAAAATGATGACCTAAACGCCGTTTTCTACCTACAAACAACACGAGAAGATTTGGATACAACTATCCAAACACTTTCATTTGAAGAAGAACATTCTCACGCAACAAATCAGAAATTGTATTACCGTGAGGTCATTCCTGAGTATGACACTATTTTGTTTATTGAAGATGAAATTACGACAGGAAATACTATTCTTAACTTCATTACTGAATTTAAAAAATTGAATAAAAGAACTAAGTATGCAGTGGCTTCCATCCTTAACTGGCAAAATATGGCTCATGCTTCTATTTATAAAGAAGAAAATATCGACACTATCTACTTGATTAAGGGACACCTTAAGGATGATGTTCCGACCATTTCTATCGATTATCAGAGTCTTCCCGAGAATAACTTGGATCAAAATGAAAAGGTTACCTTATCTTCTAAAAATAATCCACGTCTTGGATTAACTCAAACTGAATTCAGAAATTACAGCAAGTCTCTTGAGACTCTCATTTCTAAGTTAGATGACTCCCCACTAGATCGAGACTCGTATGAAGTAAGAGTAATCGGAACTGAAGAAAATATGTGGCTTCCAATTCTCCTTGCACAAGAAATTGGTGCGAAGGTTCGTTCAACGACACGAAGTCCTATAGCTATCTCAACTGAGGATAATTACCTCATCAAAAATGCTATTCATCTCCCTAGCGCATATGATAGCCAACGATCAACATATCTTTACAATGTAACTGAGGAAGTTGACCGCTACATCATCGTCTACGAAGAAATGACAAAGGCTTTCGAAGAGTCCATCAAGGAACAATTACAGCCATATTCAAGACAAGAAATTATTTTTATCCAACAATAAAACAAATATAAATAGGAGGAAACGCATGCGTTTTGTTCGCACCAGTTACCCAGCAGAAAGTGTAACTTTCTTACTACAAGATGTTAAAGGAAAAGTCCCCATCTTAGATACTGCAGAACGTGAAAAATTAAACCAGCAAGGTATCCATTATTCTGAAATGCTTCCTTTAGAATACGCACCTACAAAAACTTACATGGACCTTTACTTTAATAGCTTAGACCAACTCTCTTTTGAAACAGCATCTGCCACAGTCGCTCTTGCTGAAAAATTATGGAGTTCAAAAGGACCTGAACTTGTTCTAGTTTCACTTGCCAGAGCAGGAACACCTATCGGCATTCTCGTTCAACGTTATCTCAAAGCTAGATACGGGGTAACGCCACCGCACTACAGTATCTCAATTATACGTGGGAAGGGGATTGACTCAGCAGCTATGCATTATATCGTTGACCGTCATGCTGCTGAAAATATTCAATTTATAGACGGTTGGGTCGGTAAAGGAGCCATTAATACTGTTTTAGATGAAGCCTGTCAAAAACTTCGAGCTCAAAAGAATTTTCAAAAACTTGATAGTGAACTTGCAGTATTGAGTGATCCAGCATCGGTAACAAAGCTTTATGGAACTAGACAAGATTTCCTTATCCCAAGTGCATGTCTTAATGCAACAGTTAGCGGTCTTGTTAGTCGAACAGTTAAATTACCAACTATGACTGAGGACGAATTTCATGGTGCTATTTTTTATGAAGAAAACTTAGCTATTGATCAGTCAAACGCGTTTTTAGAAACCGTTGAAAAGCACTTTAATGATTGCGACCCCAACTATTTCTCTCCTTCCTCAGAAGAGTTAAATGAAGACTTTAAGGGTATAGATGAAGTAAAACGTATTGCGAAAGACTTTAAAATTAAAGATATCAATAAAATCAAGCCTGGTGTTGGTGAAACAACTCGTGTTCTACTTAGACGCGTACCTGATCGGATTCTCATTCGCAAAGATGCTAATCCCAAATATCTCCAACATATTTTACAACTCGCAGAAGAAAAACAAGTTCCTGTTGAATATTATCCACTTGAAAAGTATAATGTTTGTGGCATCATTAAAGAGCTAGCAGACCTATAATCCATCAGCAATTATGAAAATCATTATAGTTCGCGTTTTATCTTGACACCGCTTTAATGAATACATAGAATAGTAGTATCTTGAATAAGTTCTATATAAAGATATAGCTTATTTGGGAAAAGACTCATTGTGCCGGAAGGGGGTGACTAAATGAGTCTAAGCCTCCAACAGATTCCATTTGAACTTTGGAGAAGAAAATCGGAAAGAAAGGGCATTCGTCCACAATTTAACCCCGTCTTCACTTCCTACATCGGTGTGGAAAATCAAGGGAAATATAACGATGTCCTTGCAACGATTTATTCAAAAATTCAGGCTGATCCTCACCATACTATCTTTTTTGATGGTGAGATTCTCCTAGATGTAGATTTCGACTTCATTAATGCTATAAAAAATGAACTTGCTAATATGGATGTGACACAACTCTCAAAGCAAGATATCACTCTTTTTGAGAACTCTGATTTGAATCACGTTTTTTTAAATGCTTTTGAATACGTCGTCAATCTTGCCATAAGACAAGAAAAATTTTTAAACGATAGTGTTAAAAACAACTTTATCTGTAAACTATTACTTTATGCTCACTTATATATACAGAACTTAGATTATTCTGAATTAGATTTTCATGCAAACCATTGCTTCTACTATGGTGATATTTCGCGTCATGATATTTATTTTCTAATGCTCCTCTTTATAATGGGGTTTGATGTTATTTATATTAATCCATTGCGAGAGTGCGAGTACTGGAAAGAAATCGACTCAGATAAGCTCTGTAAAAAACATAAGAATTCACAAATATTACCCATTCAAAGTTTTCTTCAACGAGCCTCTGAAGGTCATATCATTGAAGAAAATCGCTCAATTACTTTAGAATTGGAAGAGCAAATTGAAAAAGAGCTATTCTCAAATTCAGGTATCTATCGTCCTTGGCAATTTCGTAATGGTACGACTTCTCCAATTTTTTTCAATGGTACCTTAATCGATCTTGAACAAAACTGGAAAGCCCCAGCAAAACTCAGACAAGGCTTTAAAACACAAGGGAAAACCGTCTATGTTCCTAGTTTCTTCTTTGACATTGAAGGTGAATATAAGAATTCAGACGAATATGCAAACCTCATTAAAACCTGTATAGAGCATCCAAATAGTCTATTTCTATCCTCAACAGCTAACTTCAATCTCATTAGTCCAGGTGTTGAAGAATCCGATAAGTTTCAATTGACATTTTGTCAACTAAGCAATGGTAAATTTGATATAGAAGAAATCATGAAGTTGCCTTTCTATCGTTATTCATCATATAATGATGAAACTGAAAAATTCATCCTTTCAAAAATCAATGAGACTATTGATGACCATCGTTTCTTTAAAAAACCGATTTCTTCCAAAGAAGAAATTTTGGACTTTGCTATGATGATATTAATGTTAGATAAAAAAATCATCAGAACTATTGACAGTTTCGATTTTACCAACGATATTCCCAAACTAGTTATTTTTCTAGAAGAGGAAGAACAAATTTCAAAACGTCAGGCTTATTTAATTGCTTACCTTAATAAAATTGGATTTGATATTGTCATCTTTTCACCAGCTGGTTTATCTAACTTAAATAGTTATATTCAAAGTGATTACTTTAATTCCATCCGTTTAGATAAAATAAACTATGAGCGTCGACTATCAGATTTAAAATACAAACAGAGGAAGCAGAACTTTTTTAGTAAATTTTTTAGTTAAGGAGACTATCAATGGCTATTAATACCGGAGAATTCGGTGCTACTACGACCGGATCACCTACAAATGAGATGCAGATGACACAACCAGAAGTCTTAACAGACAATGTTGCTTATAAGCAACGTCTGCGAGCTCTTCCAGAGGTTCAAAATCTAACCAATGAAATAGATATCACAAATGTTAATTCCATCCTTGCATTTGGTCAAAAACCTAGCGAGGGAATCTCTCAAACTTCAGATATGCTACTGTCTTCGATGCAACGCGTTAATACTGAAGAAGCCTCTCGTATGCTGACACAACTTACAAAGATTATGGATAAGTTCGACATCAAAGAGCTCGAAAATCCAGAAAACGCATCTATGCTTCAAAAGTTATTTGGCAAGATTAAAAATTCCATTGATAAATTGTTTGCCAAATATGAAGATATGGGAAAAGAAGTTGACAAGATTTATGTGATTTTAAAACAATATGAATCTCAAATTCATCAAACACAAGAAGATCTTGAAAAACAATATCGTACTAATGTTGCATATTATGAAGAACTCGAGAAGTATATCGTAGCTGGAGAGCTCGCTCAAGAAGAAATCGAAGCTTATCAAGCACAAATGATGCAACGAACCGATCTTACTGAACAAGAAAAGCAGACTCAACAACAGAAACTACAAATGATTAAGGATATGCTAAACCAGCGTACTTATGACTTGCAGATTGCTGAAAATGTTGCAATGCAAACTTGTCCCATGATACAGACGATGCAGATGGCCAACTTTAATCTTATGCGTAAGATTAATTCATCATTTATTATCACCTTGCCAATTTTCAAACAATGTTTAGTACAGGCTATTCAACTAAAACGACAAGAAATCCAAGCGAAATCAATCAGTCAATTAGATGAAAAAACGAATGAGCTTCTACTACGTAACGCTCAAAATACAGCAACTCAGTCTGTAAATATTGCTCGTATGGCTGGTGGTAGTGCGGTGCAGATTGAAACCCTACGATCAACCTATGAAACAATCAAAAAAGGTATCGATGAAACCAAACAAATTAGTCAACAAATTGCTGAGAAACGCAAGACTGATTCCGTTGAGTTGGAAAATATGAAGGCGGATATGGCTGAAAAAGGGTTTATTAGCGCGCATTAATTATATGGAGGGAAATTATTATGGATTTCACAAGACTTAATAATGGTTCGCAACCATCACTTAATTTATCAAAAGGTAATGTGCTTGACCTTACTAAACAAGCACCAGCACTCAAGAACTGTGTTCTAGGTGGTGGTTGGGATATGGCCGTTGCTGGACCCACTGCAGACCTTGATTTGGCAGCTTTTCTTATTGAAGATAGTGGACGTGTGACACAAGTTCCACAAGACGTCATCTTCTTTAACAATATGTCTGCTCCTGGAATTCGACTCGAAGGAGATAACCGTACTGGTGAAGGTGACGGTGATGATGAACGTATCCAAATTAATTTAGATGCCATCGAACCACGAATCACTCGTATTATCTTCTTCATGACAATTTTTGAAGCCGTTAGCAAAAAGCAAACTTTTGGTATGATCAAAAATGCTTTTGTTCGCTTGCTTGATGCAGATAATAATGATGCTGAAATTTGCCGTTATCAGTTAACCGATAACTATTCTGCAGATACTGCTGTTACAGCCTGTTCCTTAAACCGTGGACCAAACGGTTGGCAATTTGAAGCTATTGGTGAGGGAACAATTGCTGACCTCAATGGACTTTTGTCTCGCTATATGTAATACACTTAGGAAAGGAAACTATTATGGGACTTTTTGATAAACTACTTGGAAACAATTCAAACACACCAACAAACAATGGGCCTGAAGCGCCAGCACCGACTTTTGAGACTCTTTCTCAATCTTCACAAAGTCAAGGACGTGAAGTAAGCCTTGACCTTAATAAGTCAGGTATCCTTAATCTCCAAAAGAACGATTTCTTGAATCTTTCTAAGACACAGTCTACTTTAGAGAATATTCGAGTTTCTGCTGGTTGGGATGTACAAACAAAATTATTTGGTTCAGATTTTGACCTTGACCTTGTAGCTTTTCTCATAGATGAATCAGGTCGTCTAACTCAAAAAGCTACAAATGTTGTCTATTATGGTGATAAATCCTCTCAAGGTATCCACTTGGATCACGATAACCTTACTGGAGCAGGTGATGGTGACGACGAAAATATGTTCGTAAACTTTAATCAAGTCTCATCAGATGTCAAACAAATTGTTGTTGCGGTTGTCATTTACTCTGGTAAAGAACGTAAACAAAACTTTGGTCAAGTACGTAATGCATATGTTCGTTTAGTTGATGAATCACAACGTCCAGAACGTGAATTGGTTCGTTTCAACCTTACAGAAGACGGTGGTAATGCAACTGCAGTTAAATTTGCTGAGTTGAACCGTACTGATAACGGTTGGACATTTAAAGCCGTAGGTGATTATTTCAAAGCATCTATTGGTGAACTCGCAAAAGCATATCAATAATTTAATGTAAAGGAAGAAGAAAAATGGCTATTAATTTTACAAGTTTGGGTGGAGAAGTTTCAACACCAACTGAAGTCACACCTACACAATCTGGAATCTCACTAAATCTCGAAAAAAATACGGTCCTAGACCTTGCCAAAGCTGCACCTAGCCTCAATAATGTTGATTTATGTGCTGGTTGGGATATTGCTGTAAGTGGTGTCGACTTCGATTTAGACATCTCTGTTTTCTTATTAAATGAAGCAGGTAAGATTACTTCTGCTTCTGACGTTGTCTTCTACAATAATCCAGTAGCAAATGGTATTCAATTAAACGGGGATAATCGTACCGGTGCAGGCGAAGGTGATGACGAAACCATCACTCTAAATCTTCAAGCTGTCTCACCAACAGTTAATAAGATTGTCTGTGCTGTAACCATTGACCAAGCACTCGCACGTCGTCAAACATTTGGTATGGTAAATAACTCATACGTACGACTTGTGAATAAGGATACTGGTTCTGAACTATGTAAATTCCAATTAAAAGATGACTACTCTACTGATACAGCTGTTGTATTTGCCGAATTAGTACGTAATGGTGCTAGCTGGGCATTTCACGCTATTGGTCAAGGAAAACAAGCTGACCTTAATGGAATCGCAGCTCTCTTCAGTTAATAATAGAATTCTTTAGTTATCAAGATACTTATTTTTACTAAAATCACCCCAGAAAGTATTAATTCTCTAAAGAATATTTCTAGAAAGGATACAAACCTTAAATGAAAAAATTTAAAGGCTTGACTTCTGCTGAAGTTCAAGCAAGTAAAAACGCCCATGGCGATAATAGGCTTTCTAGTAAAGAGGCTAACTCGCTCCTCTCAATCTTTATCGAAGCCTTCCAAGATCAATGGATTCTTATCCTCTTGGCTGCCTTAGGATTAAAAATCATCTTCAACTTTGTTGGAATGATTTTCCCTTCTATTGGTGAAGCTAATTGGTACGAGGCTATCTCACTAATTTTCGCCATTTTGATGTCTACAGGATTCTCAGCAGTCTCACAATACCGAAATGAGCAAAAATTCAACACTCTTCAAGAAGAGGCTTCGAAAACTAATGCTAAAGTTTATCGTGATGGTAAACTTAAAGAAATTCTCGTTGATGATATTGTAAAAGGTGATCAAATTCTCCTTCAATCAGGGGACAAGATTCCAGTTGATGGTATCATCTTGGAAGGTGAGTTAAAAGTAAACCAAGCTGTCCTTAATGGTGAAAGTGAAGATGCTAAAAAACTTCCTCTTGGTGATCAAGCAGAGCCAGACTCTTCCGACCTCTTTACAGAGCTCAAAGTCTTCCGTGGTACAGTTGTTACTTCAGGTGAAGCCGTTATGGAAGCTACACAAATTGGTGATAATACCGTTCTAGGAAGCATCAATACTTCTCTTCAAGAAGATAGTAAAGATTCACCATCCAAAGAAAAACTCAACAAGCTTGCTGGAAACATCGGTGTCCTCGGTTATAGTGCGGGTGCTGCATATTCAGTAATCAACCTTGTTTTAGGCTTTATTGCACTTAATAAGGCTAATAACCTCAATGGTGGTTCAATCTTCCTTCTTATCATTGAAACGATTCTCTTTGCGGTTACAATCATCATCATGGCTGTTCCAGAAGGTCTACCAATGATGTTGGCACTCGTTTCTTCAATGAACTCAGGTCGACTTTTAGCACAAAATATCTTGGTTCGCCATCCTGATACCATTGAAACAGCCGGATACATGAATATCCTCTTCAGTGATAAAACTGGTACCATCACAGAAGGTAAACTATCTGTAGTTGACTTTTTCCTTGCTGATGGAACACTTTATGCGGCTACTGGTGAAACTGATGCACCTGATTTTGACACAATGTCAGATAGCCTTAAAGCTGAAATGATTAATGGTATCGGTCTTAACAACGATGCCATGGTAGCTGATGGCAGTGCTGTTGGTAGTAACGCCACTGACCGTGCACTTCTTGATTTCCTTATTGGTCGTTCTCAACTTGATTTCGATACGAATAAAATTACTGAGAAGCAACAATTCAACTCAGCAACAAAATTCGCAAGTGTAACGACTAAGGACGGAAAAACTTACATCAAAGGTGCTCCAGAATTCATCCTAAATGACTGCTACTACTATCTTGATAAAGATGGTAATAAACAAAACTTTACAGATGATATTAAAGCTCGTTTCCAAGAATTGTCATTGGAACAAGCTAACCGTTCAATGCGTTTGCTTGCTATCCTAAATACAGATGGTAATGATAAAGTCTTGATTGGTATCGTATGTATCCGTGATAACGTTCGTTCTTCAATTAAACAAACTGTTGAAACAATGAACCGTGCGGGTGTTCAAGTAGTTATGGTAACTGGTGACCGTAAAGAAACCGCTGTTGCTATCGCTAAAGAAGCCGGTATCGTCACTGGAGAAAATGACCTTGTCCTTACTCACGATGAACTCTCTGCCCTCTCAGATCAAGAACTTAAACAACAATTGCCTCACTTAAAAGTGGTAAGTCGTGCCCTTCCAATGGATAAAAAACGTCTTATTGAGGCAGCTCAAGACCTTGATATGGTCGCTGGTATGACAGGTGATGGGGTCAATGACTCACCTGCCCTTAAATCAGCTGATGTCGGATTCTCAATGGGTGATGGTACTGAAGTCGCACGTGAAGCTTCAGATATCGTTATCTTGAATAACTCATTGACTTCGATTGAAAAAGCCGTCCTCTATGGACGTACTATGAGTAAGTCAGTAAGTAAATTCATTATCTTCCAGTTAACCGTAAACGTGACGACTATTGCCATGTCACTTCTCTCACCACTTTTGGGTCTCAAAGAGCCATTTACAATTATCCAAATTCTCTGGATTAACCTTATCATGGATACACTTGCTGCCCTTGCATTTGGTGAAGAGCCTACGCTAGACCGTTATATGAATGAAAAACCAGTTCCTAAGAAGGCAAACATCCTTACTGGATATATGAAATCTGCTATTGGTGTAGCCAGCGTCTTCATTACTCTTGTATGTTTAGCCATTCTTAAAAATGTTGGTGGTATCCAAGACTTTATCACAAATGGAACTGGCAACTTTGAAATGGTAACAACATTCACATTTACAGTGTTTATCTATGCTGTCATCTTCAACTCACTTAACACACGTAGTAATGGATTCAATGTTTTTGAACATATCGGCGAAAACAAGAAATTCTCAATTGTAATGATTTCTATTGCTGTCGTTCAAACCTTGATTATTCAATTCGGTGGTAAAGTATTTAGTACCGTTCCAATGGATGTTGAACACTATATCGTTGCTCTTCTTATCGCAGTTTTGATTATCCCTGCAGATTTTATCCGCAAGGCTCTTACAAAGAATAAGTAACTAGTTGACTAAAGACTAAGTAACTTATAAAATAATACAGAGGATTAGGTTTTATTCCTAATCCTCTTTTTAAAAATAGGAAGGTGTCTTATGATTTTTGCAACCGACTTAGATCGCACAATTATTCATTCATCAAAATTCGTCGATAATGCTAGTCAAGTTAAATGCATTGAAATACTAGATGATAAAGAAATTTCATATATGTCGCATTTAAGTATAGAACTGATTAATAAAATAAAAAATAATCCAAGTATTCAACTCATCCCAATTACAACACGTTCTTACGCGCAATTTAAGCGTGTACAGCCAGTTCAAAATCTTCCTTATGCTGTTGTTGCAAATGGAGGTATTATTCTCCATAACGGAGAGCCTCTACCAGAATGGGAGAAACACGTTGACTCAATATGTCGCCGTTTAGAGGATCAATATACAAACATACTTAAACTTTTAAATCAGTATAAGACACACTTAACAAAAGAACCTGTTCTTATTGATGATATCTTCTTTTTTACAAAGATTTCTGACGATAAAACTATCATCAATTACATCGATGAAGCTATGACTAGAGAACTAGAGGGAACTGAGTGGACACATACTATTCAAGGACTCAAACTCTATATTATCCCTAAAAAGATATCAAAAGGGAATGCTCTACTCTTTCTAAAAGAGAAATTAGAAGAGGACTTTGTGATAACTGCAGGTGATGGTAAAATGGATCAAACCTTTTTACCTCTTGGCAATGTAAGATGTATTCCTAATCAAAGTGAAATTTATCATCTGTTAGATGATAAAGAAAAATATACCATCGTCCCAGAAGGTTTAGTTGGCGCAGAAAAAATTCTTCAGCTTGTTCTAGATTATTCTGTGTAAGAGGAGTTACAATGAAGTACAAAATGAACAACCTTGAATATAAAAAGTCCCCTCAAGATTTTTCAAAAAATACTCAAAAAGAATTACTACAGTATGCTGTTGGCCCACTTTTATATATTCCTGCTACACACGAAAAACTTCTATATTCCATACTTAAAACAACAGAAGCCTCAATCTGTATTGATCTAGAAGATGCCATTGGTGATAATACTGTGCAACAGGCTGAGTTAAATATTTTATCTTGTTTGCAACAATTAAAATCTATGCTTGCATCTGGTGAAATCACTGTACAAGAATTACCATTAATTTTTATTCGTATAAGATCTTCACAACAGCTTAAAGATTTTGGAACAAAGTTAGGTAAACAGTTACTAAATTTAGTAACTGGCTTTAATCTCCCTAAATTTGATACAAGTTGTGCTCAAGATTACCTTACTGCATTTCATGAAGTTCAACACCTAAGCCAAGAGAATCTTTATTTCATGCCTATTTTTGAAACTGAAGCCATAATGAATAAAAAAGGCAGAATTGAAGAATTAGAAGCACTTTACCAGACACTAAAGCCTGTTCAACATTACATTCTTAATATAAGGGTTGGTGCAACAGATTTTTCAAATCTTTTCGGTATTCGCCGCACCATTAGTCAAACGATTCATATGGTTCAAGTTATTGAGGACTGTTTAGGGGATATTATTAATATCTTTGGTAAAGATTATGTCTGTTCCGCACCTGTCTGGGAATATTTTGGTTCTAACGACTCAGATTTTAAGGAAACTCCAGCATGGTTAACAGGCTTAAAAAATGAAATTGTGTTGGATCAACTTAATGGGTTTATTGGAAAAACATGTATACATCCCTCGCAACTTCAGGCTGTTCTTGAAAGTCTAGTTATTAGCGAAGAAAATTACGAGGATGCTCTCAAAATACTTGGTATGGATGAAACTCTGGTTGGTGTTACAAAAGGTCATATGGGAAATAAAATGAATGAAGTAAAAACTCATATCAAATGGGCCAAAAAAATGGTTAACCTAGCAACCATTTATGGAGTACGAAAATCTAATTATAATTAGTGTGTATAATTCAAATACTCCTTCTCTAATTACATAAAGTCACTAGTATTTAACTAGTGACTTTTTTAATAGAAGCAACAATAAAAGGCTTATTAAAGCCTTTTTGTTATATCCTGATTTTTTATTAAGTAACACTACTTAAACTGACTAGGAGTCCCTGTATAACCTGCCCAATCCTTACTATAAAAGCGGTCGTTCAAGTTATAGCTAGGTGCAGGTGTTGGATTACTTACAAATGGATCAACAGCCTTGTCAAAGGCTACCCACCCTTTCCATCCCATATGAATGGTGTCTTGCATAAAGTAAGGTTGATCTCCATCTTTTGAGAAGTCTGCAATATTGGTAAAGCCTTGACTTTCCAATTGATAACGGATTTTAGAAACCGTAGCATCATACATTTCTTGACTAAGTCCCGTATAAGCCATCCACTTGCTATTAACAGGTGGGATGACAAAAATGACATTAGTATTTGACTTAGCAAATTGATTTAGCACCAACTGTAGGTCACCGTATTCTTGTGAAACTTCATAAGAAAGATTTTTCTGGAAACCTTTAAGTTTACCAATCTTCTTAGACAAACGTTTCTTATAGAAACGGTCATCGATACCAAAGTCGTTTGACTTAGTATGAGCTTCTGCATCTCTTACAGCAACCTGATCAAGTGCCTCATAAGAGAGCTTGTCTGGCAACTCTTTAAGATAAGGAAGAACTTTCTTCTCGTAATTAGCGTTACTTGATGCTGCTAAAGGACTAAACAAGGCATCTTCTCGCTTATTAAGCTCTGCCATAAATTGAATATAAGTCTTATCAAGTGAATTTAACTCTTGCCCCTTAGCCACTTTAGAAAGTTGAGATTTCATAGTAATCTCAGGCTTCATCTCTAAGATACGTTGAGCTGCATACTGAGAATTTGCATCCGTCTGAGTTTCACTTAAGAAACTACTAAGTTGGTCGTTATTGTAGAACTGCTGAAAAGCTGCAGAATTATACCCCTTTTTAGTAAACCATTGTGGAGACAAGACGTACACAGCTGTGCCGTTTTGTAATTCTGGAAGGATTTGTTGCATTCCCAAATATTGGTTTAGAGATGCAGCACCACGTTGTCCAATAAAGTATGGGCGATAGTTACGGTCGTACTTTTCAGCTAAAACAGCTGGATGAAGAGCATCAAAACGCAACCACTCACTTGACCCAAAGAAAGGGACAAATCGATGCTTCTTATCTGAAAGAGCTGTAGTTTTGTTCATCCGACTCTTAAAGTTTTCATTTGTCAGTGTTACTGCACTACGTTTTTCAGCCACATAACTATGTTTTCTGCCTTGTGGGTAGGCATATATAACTACCACTACCAAGACCAAGGCACAAATTACTGGACCAAAAATCTGCCATAAACGCTTAAGCATTGCGAAGCTCCGTTACCCCTTCAACAATCTTATTAGCTGTGTTCCAGTCATCACGACCAAATTCTGAAACTGGTACACGAATATCGAAACGTGATTCCAATTCAACGATTAGCTCAACTGTTCCCATTGAATCGAGAACACCAGCATCGAAAAGATCTTCGTCCATCATGTCAGAAACATCTTCCATGAAGAGTTCATCAATAATTTCAATAACTTCTGATTTTACATCCATTTTTATAATTCCTTTACTTATTTTTTAGTGAACCAGAGGTCATTCAAGAATCCAGAGAAAATCAAGAATGACAACATAACAGTGTTAAATGTAATAAAGATTCCCAAAGCCTTCGTCCATCTATTTTCAGGAAGTGGCTCAAGACCAGCTTTCTTACGTTCTTTATTAATGGTCTTCTTCTTGCGCAACCAGGCATCATTAAGTCCTAGACCAATACCATGGAAAATACCGTAAGCAATGTAGTACCAAGTAACCCCATGCCAGAATCCCATAACCATCATATTAATGACATAGGCCACATTTGACGTCGTGTTACGATTTTTGAAAACTTTATTTCGCATCAAAACCATAACCAAACGCATAAAGACAAAGTCACGGAACCAGAAAGACAAGCTCATATGCCAACGATTCCAAAATTCTTTCAAGTCTCGTGAGATGAAAGGTTTGTCAAAGTTGATTGGGCTCTTTATCCCCATAAGGTTTGATGCTGCCAAGGCAAACATCGAGTAACCCGCAAAGTCAAAGAAGAGATCAAAACCGAAAACATACATGACACCAAGTGTTGGTAAATTAAAGATACCACCTTGAGCTAAAGCTTGTGTTTTCAGTGAAGGTAAAAGCATACTTCCAAAAATTTGAGCCAAGACAAATTTATAGAGAAAACCGAGCATAATATACTTGACAGCTTGCTCCAACATATTCATCAACTCATCTCTCTCAGGAATCGCTTGGTAATCTTCGTTAAAGCGTTTGAAGCGATCAATAGGACCACTCGTAAAGGTTGGCATAAAGAGCATGAATCGGAGGAATTCTCCAAGTGTAAACTCTTTTAAGACACCATCCCGCATCTCGATAATCATACCAACTGATCGGAAGGTCAAGTAAGAAATACCAAGAAAGTTTAAGAGTGACTGAGTACCATTTATCGCAGGCTCTACCTTAACAAAAATCAAGGGAAGGACTACTAGAAATGAGTGTAAATAGAAAACCCATTTATTGTCCTTTTTACTGCGGTAATGTTTGTAGGAATAAACCCAGATGATTTGCCAAACGATATAGAAAAGTAAGGCTAGTAATTGGCTAGCATGTGTTCCTGTCAGAGCGAGAACAATAAAGGCTAGACTGACCAAACATTCATAAATCGCAAAACGCTTTTTATAGAAGAGACCCACAAAGATTGGCAATAGAGCTAATCCAAGATAGATAAAATAGAAGGGGTTACCGTAGGCTTCTAAATGGGGGAGCTGTTTCAAGAAGTCAATCATCGGTTGTTAACCTCACTGATAAGACCCTTGATATCAATTTTCCCATTTGGTGTTAAAGGCAAGCTCTCACGATAGAGGAATTTAGTAGGCATCATATAAGACATCATGATATCTTCTAAGTCAGCCTTAATCGCCTTGGTGATATCAATTTCACGTTCAAACTGCTCACGAACACCATCCTTAAGAATCACATAAGCCAAGAGATTCTGAACCTTATGGTCTTTATTGTAACGTGGCACAGCCACTGCTGAATCAATATACTTAGACTTATTAAGGTTTTGTGAAACATCCTCTAACTCAATACGGAAACCATTAAATTTAATCTGGAAGTCCATACGACCGCCGTAAAGAAGGAGACCTTCATCAGTCATCGTTCCTACATCACCAGTATGGTAAGCAGGAAGGCCATTAAACTCGAAGAAGGCTTCCGCAGTCTTTTCAGGATTGTTCATATATCCTTTTGAAACTGCTGGTCCTGATACGATGATTTCACCCTGTTGACCATTTGGAAGGATATTGCCATCCTCATCGATAATATAAGTCGGTGAATCTTCCTTGGTATAACCAATCGGCAAACGCTTAAGGTTAGCCAGCATCTCATCAGTTACTGCTACTGCTGATAAGGCGACAGTTGCTTCAGTTGGTCCGTAAGCATTGATAATACGTGCTTCTGGGAAACGTTGGCGAAGCTTTTGAGCAGTCTTGACAGTCAACTCTTCTCCATCAAAATAGAAATGCGTAATTTCTGGCATCTTCTCTGCATTGAAGTCTTCAGACAACATTGCCATATCTGCAAAAGATGGTGTTGATGTCCAAATAGCAATTGGAAGTGAGAAGATCGTTTCAAAGAGCTTCTTGAAGTCCTGTGTAATAGCTGAAGGAAGCGCATAGAGTGTTCCTCCAAGTGCCAATGTTGGTGCCCAGTACATTACCGATAGGTCAAATGAATAAGGTGGTTGAGCCAGCATTTGAGGACGTTTTGGAGTCGCAAATTCCTTGTCCGTAATCATCCAGTTAGTGAAACTAAGGAGATTATTGTGTGAAATTTGTACCCCTTTAGGCTTACCTGTAGTTCCTGATGTGAAGATGATGTAATAAGTATCATCCCCCTTAACAGGATGAGTCACTTCGTAGCTAGTCTTGCTTTCAAAAGCTGTTGTCACTTGATCCAATGTTAGGATTGGAGCTTGGACATCCTCAAGTGGGAAGTCATTAATAGCAATAATCAGACTAGGCTCTGCTACTTCAACGATAGCCGTCACGCGCTCAAGAGCTGAGTGACTGTCAATTGGAATATAAGCGTGACCAGATTTAGTCAAAGCGACAAAAGTTGCCAACATTTCATACTCTTGACCGCCATAAACCACAACAGGTGATTTTTCTGGAATATCAAGACTATCAATCTTAGCTGCCAAGCTATCTGAGTCAGCCTTCAAGTCGCCGTAAGTGTGAACTTCCCCTAAAATATTGTAAACAGGAAAGTCAGGTTGTGATTGAGCAAACTGCTCAATCGTTTCAATCATATCTTTAATTTTTGTATTCGTCATTATTCTTCCTAAAATTCGTTATAGATAAAATTACCTTGACCTTGTCCTAGGTAATTGTAGAGATAAATTAGGGCCATAAAAATGGCGAAATAAAGCAAGGTTTGTCCTAAAAATACCAGGACGTTTTTATGTTTTAACATTCTAATTTTCGATACCTTTTTTTATATAATATCCTCTTTAGTTTACCATCTTATCAGTATTTTTTCCAATAAAAAAGAAAAAATAACTAAATTTCATTTCTTTTTCATTAATAAGTTTCCGTGATACATGATTGGCTAAAATCAAAAAAACAGAGCTTAAAAGCTCTGTCGGATTTAACTATTTTGTGTCTTTTGGGCCGTCTGCATACGATAGTACATTCCCTTAGCTTGCATCAGTTGTTCATGGGTTCCGTGTTCAACGATATCCCCATTATTCATGACCAAAATAAGGTCCGCATTCTCTATGGTAGATAATCGATGGGCAATGATGAAACTTGTTCGACATTTCATTAATTTAGCGAAGGCCTCTTGAATGAGAAGCTCTGTACGAGTATCGATACTAGAAGTGGCTTCATCCAAAATTAAGATTTTAGGCACATTGACAAATATGCGAGCAATGGTCAAAAGCTGACGTTGTCCCTGAGAAAGGGATTGCCCCGCATCATTCAAGTAGGTGTCGTAGCCTTGAGGCAACTGCTGAATAAAGAAATCAGCATTGGCAGCCTTGGCCGCTGCTATGACTTCTTCACGACTGGCTTCTGGATTTCCATAGGCAATATTATCATGAATAGTGCCGACCTCAAGCCAAGTTTCCTGCAAAACCATCCCAATCTGTTTCCGAAGACTCTCACGAGTATAATCTGTAATAGGTCTACCGTCCAGTAGAATGTTCCCCTTATCCAAATCATAGAAACGCATAAGTAGGTTAATCAAGGTAGATTTCCCCGCTCCTGTTGGACCAACAATGGCAACAGTACTTGCGGCAGGGATATCAATGCTCAAATCCTTGATAAGAGGTTTATTAGGCAAATAGCCAAACTGGACATGATCAAATTGAAAACGTCCCTGCACATCTGCTTCTTCCAAGACCGCCTTACCTGTTTCTGTTATTTCCTCTTCATCCAATATCATATAAAGGCGATCAGCACAGGCCAAAGCACTTTGAAGTTCAGATAGAACAGATGAGATATCATTAAAAGGTTTCGTATACTGAGTCACATAATTTAGGAAGGTAGTCAATTGTCCCACTGTGAAAGCACCACCCGACATGATTCGATAGGCACCAACACCTGCAATAAGAGCATAAATCAGACTATTGACAAAACGTGTAGCTGGGTTAACCGCTGACGAATAAAAGATAGCACCCTGTGAATAATCAGCATACTTACCATTGACGTCTTTAAAACTCCTAACCATCTGGTCTTGAGCATTTAGACTCTGTACTAAAGCTTCTTGAGTCAGACTTTCCTCAATCAACTGAGTCTGCATACCTCGCCATTTAGTTTGATTGCGATAGAGTTGATAGCTCTTCTTTGCGATAAAACGTGCCACAAGCATTGACAGAGGCGTCATCACTAGAACTAAGAGCATCATGAACCAGTCTAAGCGAGCCATGGTAATGATTATGACAAAGATAGTCAAAAGCCCAACGAAAAATTGGTTAAAGACCATGAGAAGTCCGTTGTTTAACTGATCGCTATCTGTAGTCACACGGCTAACCATGTCTCCAGTTCCTTGACGATCAAGGTAACTAAGTGGCATAGCATGAATTTTCATCATGACTCGTTCACGTAAACTTTCGCTATATGAATAAATCAATCGATTATAAATCAGAGGGTTAAGCCACTGGATTGCACTATTAGCTAAGATAACTACAAGCATCTGCCAAATTAAACGTGACATCAATAGAACGGCGTTCATCTTAAGAACAGCGTCCACTGCATCACCAATTAAGATAGGTAAGTAAACCGTTAAGGCAACTTGAATAATGGTCCCAACAGTTGCTAAGGCAAAAAGGTAACGCTGACTTAAGATATCTCTACTTAAACGTTTAAGCGTTGATTTATTATTTCTAGCCTTCATCAGCGACCTCCTTTTGATGTTGAGAATAATGAATGTCTTGATAGAGTTTATTTGTGGCAAGCAATTCTTCATGATTACCCAAGCCAACTTGATGTCCCTTATCAAGCACCAAAATTTGATCAACAGCTTTTAGACTATTTGTTCTTTGCGAAATAATAATCAAACTCGTTGATTTAAGATTGTCTCTGATAGCCGCTAGTAGGCGACTTTCAGTCAAATAATCTAGGGCTGAGGTGGAGTCATCCAAAATCAAGAATGGTGCTGGTCTCATCAACGCACGCGCAATAGTCAAACGTTGACGTTGCCCTCCCGAAAAATTACGGCCAAATGACTCAACTGGCTCATCTAAACCAAGGTCCTTATCCCTTACAAAATCAGCAGCCTGAGCCATGTCAAGAGCATGCCAGAGTTCTTGCTCACTTGGTTCGTGGTCAAGTCCTAATGACAAGTTTGAACGAATGGTTCCCCTAAATAACTCAGCTTTTTGCGGGACATAGGCAACCCAAGAACGCCACTCTTTAAGGTTTTTTGGTGATTTTTGATCTTTGAAAATAGCTAATGAACCAATCTGAGGCTGATATAAGTTCATGATTAAGTTTACCAAAGTCGATTTACCTGAACCTGTACCACCAATAATACCTAGTGACTGACCTTGAGTAAGACTGACATGAATCTCTTGGAGTGATGGCGAACTAGCTGTAGGATAGGTAAAGGTCATCTGATCAATAGCTAGCACTGTGGAAGCCTGACTAGAAGTGCGGACTTCTAAAGGTGCCTCAATATCCTCATCTTGAAGTTCAAAAATCGCTTGTACCCGTTTTGCTGAAATAAAGCTTTGATTCAGATTGGTCAACATCATGGCCAATTTAAGGAGCTCCGTCAAAATTTGCAAGAGATAATTGACTAGAGCAATCAGCATACCTTGGGACAAGAGACCAGCTTGAATTTGCAGATTTCCTTGCCAAAGGATAGCAATCAAGGTCATATTAACAACCAAGAAAGTCAAAGGACTAATGAGACTTGCTATTACTCCTGTTTTGAGCTGCCACTTCTTCAAGTCTTTATTGACAGTAGTAAAGTTATCTAATTCACCCTCACTCTGATCAAAAGCCCGAATAACCCTCATACCTTCAAGTTGTTGACGTGTATTGGTAACAATTGACTCATTAATTACTCGAATCTTGGCGTATAAAGGATTGACGATGCGACTAGCTAGTACAATAATAAGGGTCAATACCAAGACCATGCCAAGAAACCAAAGGGTCAAGCGTGGACTGATTCGGAATGCCATAATAATGGCTCCCGTCACGATAATCGGTGCCCTCAAAAAGAGCCTCAAAAATTGATTGATGCCCGTTTGGATTTGAAAGGTATCACCAGTCAAACGTGTCACCAAACTTGACGTTCCAATCTCATCCCGCTTTTCCTTTGATAAACGCATGATCTTCTCATACAAATCATTGGTTAAACCTCGGGCATAGCCAACTGCTGCTCTGGATGAAAAATACTGTGCTGAAATAGCAACAACAACCCCAATAACGGCAAGTCCGAACAAGAGAAAAATCATCATAAACAGATGATTTTGGTCTTTATTTGGAATAGTTGTGTCGACAATTCCAGCAATCACTAGAGGGACCAAGAGTTCGAAACTGGCTTCGATTAATTTAAAAACGGGTCCCAGGATACTGTCTTTGACATATCCTTTGAAATAAACTAATAATGCTTTCATTTGTCTTTCCTTAAGAATGAAGCGTATCCTCTTAGAGACGAGAGAACATACGCATCAAAAAGAGGTTAAACTGCACTTCTTTGGCGTAATAAATATTTCCGCCATTTGTATAAAGTTTTCCGCCACCATAGTACATGGCAACCGGTTGGTAATAGGTGTAAGTTTCTCCACTGATATTTCCTAGACTCGGAGCAACGACATTTTTTGAATAAGCTTTTGCTAATTCGACGGTGTTAACTCCACCATTATCAGCCACATAATCGATATAGGCCTTACCAAAATTATAAGCTTGTACTGCTGTCCAAGGATCCACCTTATGATGGGCAGCTTCTTCCAGATTTTCTGACAGCACCGTCACCCCTTGACGAATACTTTCTTTTCGATCTGTGATGGAGTTAGTAACCCCTGTAGAACTTTCACTGGACTGCATCACGTCATCTGTCTTCCCCTTGGTTTCTGTGTAGATCATAGCCAACACCAAATCGACATTGGTTGTATTATCAATGTCGTCTTCAGCCAAAACCTCCTTAACCATGGATTCATAGGTTAAGACATGTTGAATATTGGCATGGATTCGATAACATTGGATACCTAAGATGAGGACTACGACAAAAACTGCCAGACGTCTTATCCATTTAAACATATTATTTATTGATGATATCCTCGATATTTTTGATGAGAATAGAGTAGGTGCCATCAGGATTTTGAATAAATTCAACACTATCGGCATCCTGATAAACATTATTAGGCACGATTAACTCAATTCCGTTCGATAACGATAATTTTTGATTCTCCAATTTCTTAATTTGACGTGAATGGTCAATATCTGAAACCGAAATGGGTTCAGGAATAACCTCTTTAAGCTCATCAACGAAGGTCAAACGAGCTGTCAAATTATTATCAAAGAGCTGATCTGCCAATTTTTCAGGTGATAACTCTTGGTCTTCTTCCAGGTTATTAAAAATAGCTGATTTCATTTTTCCTTGGAAATTAAAGTCATCCTGATTAAAATTCTCGGCAATCTTCTGAGCAGTATCTTCGACCATCTTAATCGATTTCTTGACAGATTGTTCAGGCTGGACCTGCAAGAGATTCTCAGAGAAATAATTGGCAAAGCTTCCATTATGCTTGATTCGCTTTTCAATCAAATAATACTGCTTACTACTACGATTGATTACCAAAGCTTCATCAGGTGTCTGAGCCGCAGATGGCAAATTATTTTGTGACAATTGAATAGGATGTTGGCCATCTCCCAAAGAATGAATCAAACTGTCCTTGAGAGCAATACGCAAGAAAGCAAAATATTCTTGCCCTTCTTTATCAAACTGAATAAAGACCAAATCATTGGTCTTTTGATCTTCAGAAATGACAAATTCTTCCTTCCAAAGTTGGGAAATTTTAACAGAACTTTCCATCAAATCATCTCCTAGATGACTGATAAAAACATTTTCCGCATCGAAATAGCCCCGTTTAGCCTCATCTGAGAAAACTTTAGAGAGTTTCTTTCGAAAATACTCATCTAAGCGAGGCGTTATTTCAAGAGGTCCTTCAGCTAAAACCAGCTCCGTATCATTTGGCGAAAACTGGTGAATGATAATGCGTTTAATATATAAATCTAACATAGTTTTTAATAGAGTGGGAAGGCATCTGTAAGAGCTTTAACTTCTCCACGAATGTGTTCCAAAACTTCAGGTTTATCATGATTTTCCAAAGCTTGTACCATTAATTCAGCAATTTTACGGCTCTCAGCTTCACCCATACCACGACTCGTAATGGCTGGACTACCAACACGGATACCAGATGTTTTGAATGGAGACAACTGCTCATAAGGAATACCATTCTTGTTCAAAGTAATATTAACTTCTTCAAGAACGTTTTGCGCAACCTTACCATTTTCAACAACCTTAGTCACATCAACCAAGAAGAGGTGATTGTTAGTGCCACCTGAGATAACACGGAAATCTGGATGTTGATTGAAAACATCAGCCATAGCAGCTGCGTTTTTGATAACATTTTCACCGTATTCCTTAAAGGCAGGGTCAAGTGCTTCTTTAAGAGCAACAGCCTTAGCAGCAATAACGTGTTCCAAAGGGCCACCTTGCAAACCAGGGAAGACTGCAGAATTCAATTTCTTAGCGATAGCTTCATCATCAGTCAAAATCAAACCACCGCGAGGACCACGGAGCGTCTTGTGAGTTGTTGTAGTTGTCACATGTGCATGAGGAACTGGACTTGGGTGATGACCAGACGCCACAAGACCTGCAATGTGAGCCATATCTACCATGAGATAAGCACCTACAGCATCGGCAATTTCACGGAATTTAGCAAAATCAATGATACGAGAGTAAGCTGAAGCACCAGCCACGATGAGTTTTGGTTGCACTTCTTTAGCCTGCGCAAGAATGGCATCATAATCAAGGAGTTCAGTATCCTTATCCACATTGTAAGCGACGAAGTTATAGGTCTTACCAGAGAAGCTAACTGGTGCACCGTGTGTCAAGTGACCACCCGCTGACAAATCCATTCCCATAACCGTATCACCTGGTTGGATTAATGACATGTAAACAGCAGCATTGGCTTGGCTACCTGAGTGAGGTTGCACGTTGGCAAATTTTGCTCCAAAAAGTTCTTTGGCACGCTCAATAGCAAGAGACTCAACCACATCAATCACGTCTGTACCACCATAGTAACGTTTACCTGGATAGCCTTCTGCGTACTTGTTAGTCAAGAGAGTTCCTTGAGCAGCCATAACAGCTTTAGATACCACGTTCTCAGAGGCAATCAACTCAATATTGTTTTGTTGGCGTTCAGCCTCAGCATCGATGGCGTTCCATAGTTCAGGGTCAAATGCTTTGTAATCTTCTTTATCAAAAATCATAGAGGTCTCCTTTGAGGTCTAAGGGGGTTTCAATCAACTCACCCACATATAGTTGGAAGTTATCTCACACTTCCATAGGTCTCTGTTAGTCATTTATTCTATGGTCAACTCTGGTAGAGCCGCCAATAGGTCTTCTTTTGTAATTTTCCCTTGTCTGAGAATCCTAGCAGGTGAAACAGACAAATCCAAAATCGTCGAATCTACACCTAACAAGGCATCATCATCTTGATAGCCAGTCACCTGAAAATCAAATTGTACTCTAATATCGTCGAAATAACGACCACTAGCCTTCCCAGACTTATTAGCAGATGGACCAATCAAAGGCCCTTCCGCTTGAATCAGCTCTCTAGTGACAGGATGGTCTGGCAAACGGAAGCCAACTGTCGCCAATCCTGAATTAATCCACTTAGGGACTTGATCATTAGCCTTTAAAATGATAGTCAAAGGTCCAGGCAAAAAAGCATCATACAATTGTTTCAAATACTTGGGTTGATCTTTTGAATAGGACAAGATATCTTCATAAGAAGCGACATTCAAATTCATGGCTTTATCTCTGGGACGATTTTTTAGCTCATAAACATGGTCAACAGCTTGCTCATCTAAAGCCTTAGCAAATAGACCATAAACAGTCTCTGTAGGAAGGACAACTGCTCCACCGTCAGCCAAGATTTCTCTTAACACTTTATTACTTTTCATCATCCATCACGACCATTCTATCTTGCCCAAATTGGTCCTTAAGAACACGCACACGCTTATCAGGAAAATGTAGAGACAAGAGTTTCTTCAAATCACGGCCCTGCTTATAGCCAATTTCAAAGTAGAGCTTTCCTTTTGGAGTTAAATACTTGTCTGCGTCCTCAATAATCTGTCTATAAATAGCAAGTCCCTCTTCATCAGCAAACAGAGCCATTTTGGGCTCGCTAGCCAAAACATTAGTACCAACTTCGTTCTTATCATTTTCAGAAATATAGGGAGGATTTGACACAATGATATCAAAACTACCAGAAGTATTTTCGAAAACATCCGATTGCACAAAGCTAATGTCTACCTGATTTAGTATAGCATTCTCTTTAGCAAGTACTAAGGCGTCAGCTGACAAGTCACTAGCTGTTACTTGCCAAAAGGGGCAACTCTTTTTCAGAGATACCGAAATAGCACCACTCCCAGTTCCGATATCAAGAATCTTGAGCTCTGAGCTAGGGTTTTCCGCTAAAATCAAATCCACTAGTTCCTCAGTTTCAGGACGTGGAATCAAGACACGCTCATCAACCTGAAAACGCAAGCCATGAAAGTCTTCATAGCCCAAAATATACTGAGCAGGCTTGTGATTCATTAGTTGGCTGAATACATAAGCTAACAACTCTGCATCTTCATCTGAAACTTCTTGACGCAATTGAAGAACAAAATGAGTCAAGTCCCATTGCTTCAAACCACGATAAACGAAGGAAAGGGCCTCTGGCTCTTCACCAACAGCATCAAGCTGCTTCTCATAGTCATCCAGGACATCCGCTAAAATCATTTGTTAAGCTCTTCCAATTTTTGAGTTTGATCATAAAGAACCAAGGCATCCACAACTTCATCTAATTTACCAGCTAGAATTGTATCAAGCTTTTGAAGGGTCAAACCAATACGGTGATCAGTTACACGGTTTTGCGGGAAGTTGTAAGTACGGATACGCTCTGAACGATCCCCTGTACCAACAGTCGATTTACGCTCAGCATCTTGTTCATCTTGAGCGATTTGTGCAAAGTGGTCCGCAACACGCGCACGGATAATCTTCATAGCTTTATCACGGTTCTTCTGTTGTGTACGTTCTTCTTGCATCTCTACTTTGATTCCAGTAGGAATGTGAACCATACGAACCGCAGTCGCAACCTTATTGACGTTCTGACCACCGGCACCAGAAGCGTGATAGATATCGACACGAAGGTCCTTAGGGTCAATTTCGTACTCTACTTCTTCAACTTCTGGCATAACCAAAACAGTTGCTGTAGAGGTATGAACACGACCTTGACTTTCAGTCACAGGCACACGTTGCACACGGTGTGCTCCTGATTCATATTTGAGTTTAGAATACACGGATTGCCCTGAAACCATGGCAACCACTTCTTTGATACCACCGACACCATTATAAGAGGCTTCCATAACCTCAAAGCGCCAACCTTGTGTTTCTGCGTATTTTTGGTACATAGCTAGAAGGTCACCCGCAAACAAGGCAGCTTCATCACCACCTGCAGCCCCACGGATTTCAAGGATAATATTCTTGTCATCATTAGGGTCTTTTGGCAAAAGAAGAATTTTCAAACGTTCTTCGTACTCTTCCTTAGCGGCTTTGGATTCTTTGAGTTCTTCCTTAGCCATTTCTTCCAAGTCAGGATCACCGCTTGCTTCCTTAATCATCTCTTCAGCATCTGAGATACTTTGGATGACTTGCTTGTACTCACGGTAAGCTGTCACAGTTTCACGAGTATTTGCTTCTTCACGTGACAACTCCATGAACCGTTTAGTGTCTGAAACTACTTCAGGGTCACTAAGCAATTCACCCAATTCCTCATAGCGGTCTTCAACCGCTTGTAACTGATCATAAATATTCATCTGTTATCTTTTCTCCTTATTATAACTAATAGTCATTTTTAGTCCTTATTCAAAGGGATTATGTTTTCGTGAGGTGGATTAAACCAGTGCTTTCGGCAAACAGAGATATAACTCTCGTGTCCTCCAATTTGAACTTGTGCTCCCTCATAAACTGGCTTCCCATCTTCCATACGAAGAACCATGGTTGCCTTTCTCGAGCAATAATGACAAATGGTCTTGATCTCATCAATCTTATCAGACAAAAGCAAAAGGTATTTAGAACCTTCAAAGAGATTGTTCTGAAAATCATTTTTGAGACCAAAAGCCATCACTGGGATATCTAACTCATCAACAATTCGTGCCAAATCATAGACATTCGCACGGGTCAAAAACTGAGCCTCATCAACTAAAACACAGTAAGGTCGTGGATCCATATTAGCAATGTAACCAAAAATATCCGTATCATCACCAATAGGATATGCCTTCCGTTTCATGCCAATACGACTAGAGATATAGCCGACCCCATCTCGATTATCCAAACGACTGGTCAACAATACTACTGGTTTTCCTTGTTCTTCGTAATTATAGGCAACCTTAAGAATTTCAATGGATTTCCCAGAATTCATAGTGCCATAGCGAAAATAAAGTTGTGCCAAACCAGTCTCCTCTAAAATATGTATTGTACTTATTTTATCATAATTCTAAGCGTAAAAGGGAGGGAGACTGAACAATTTTTGAAAAAAGTTCGCCTCACTCCCTTATTTTTATAATAGGTTTGACTTGTGTTTCAAATGGTTCAATCTTATCACCCTGATAACGTTTCACCAGTCTAATAGCTTCTTATGAATAGGCTTTAGCCAATTTTTCAAGAAGTTCTTCTTTCTCCTCGTCACTAGCAAATGAAGCTTCGATTGCCGTCTTATTATGAGCATAAAAGTCTTGCACTGAGCTATC
The DNA here is from genome assembly GCF_016648645.1 of Streptococcus sp. 22.1. NCBI lineage: Bacteria > Bacillati > Bacillota > Bacilli > Lactobacillales > Streptococcaceae > Streptococcus > Streptococcus sp. 22.1. Next base: position 32,410 of record NZ_JACLQK010000020.1, read on the forward strand.
AAAATGCTTGTGATAGAGTTCGTATTCCTTGGTTAAGTTTGTATCAGAAACGGTACGATTGTCCGTATTAATGGTAATATTCGCACCTGCTGCTTTCATTTTTAGATAAGGAAAATCAGCAACTGTAACGGCTGCTTTAGTCTGCAGATTACTTGTTAAACATAACTCTCCTGTGACACCATTTTTGACAAACTCTTCCAGAAGCTCAGGCTCTTGAGCCAGGATCGTTGCATGACCATTACGCTTAATTCCCATAGCAATTGACTCAGCCAAAAAGGCTGGGCAACCACACTCACCAGCATGAAAAGTCATCGGACGGTTGTAACTTTGGACTTGTTCAATTAGAGGTTTAATCGCTTTAGGTCCATAATGATGCTCATCTCCAGCAAAATCAAAACCAACAAAGTCACTATCTTCAACTTCATTTGCTTCATCAAGAATACGAGCCGTTAATTCTTGATCTGATTGGCGCATGCCACAAACTAGGGCCTTGGCTACAATACCGAATTCTTCTTGAGCTTGACGTAAGCCTTGACAAACAGCATCAATGGTTTCAGCGACAGTCAATCCCTTATCCATTGACAATTCTGGAGCAAAACGCACTTCAATATAGATAACATTTTCAAGAGCAGCCTGTTTAGCAACATCATAAGCCGCAACGGTCAAGGCTTCCTTTGTTTGAAGCAAAGGACGAATATAATCAAAAGCCTCAAGATAATCTAAGAGACTCTCACAGGTAGCAGGTGCTGTCACATGGTGTTTGAGCTCCGCATCGTCCTCAGGTAACTCAATCTGTGCCAAGTCAGCTAGGTGGCGAATGGTTTCCAATGATAGAGAACCATCCAAATGACAGTGTAGTTCTGTTTTAGCCAACTTATGAAAATCAATAGCAGTCATTCTTTTCTTCCTCTCTAAACAATATGTTTTTTATCAGATAAAAATTAATTTTTACTATCTTATCATTCTTATAGAAAAAGTCAAGGTATCGCGCCTAATAGGACGTAGTAGATTCTTGAAATGCCATTAGCATTTTGTTAGGATGTAACTATCAAGAATACAAGGAGAAACTTTATGTCTGACTATATTTTACCAGAAGTTTGGGAAAACCCAACCTCTATGGGAGGTGCCTGGGGTGGCCTCAATCAACCTACAGCTGGTGCACGTTTTGAACAAACTCTACCTAAAGGTGACCAACCTTTCCAACTCTATACTCTTCCGACACCAAATGGTATCAAGGCAACTATCATGCTGGAAGAATTGAAAGAACTTGGTGTGACTCAAGCGGGTTATGACGCTTATCGTATTAAGATTGGTGATGGTGACCAATTCGGCTCAGATTTTGTTTCAATCAATCCAAACTCAAAGATTCCAGCCATGATGGATTACTCTGAAGACCAACCAGTTCGTGTCTTCGAATCAGCTAACATCCTCCTTTACTTGGCTGAAAAATTCGGCAAACTCATTCCAACTGATCACGCAAAACATACAGAAGTTCTCAACTGGCTCTTTTGGCAAACAGGTGCTGCTCCTTTTCTAGGTGGTGGCTTTGGGCACTTCTTCCACTATGCACCTGAAAAAATCGAATATGCCATCAACCGTTTTGCCATGGAAGCCAAACGCCAACTTGACTTGCTTGATAAAGAATTAGCAACCAAACCTTATATTGCTGGTGATGAGTATACTATCGCTGATATCGCTATCTGGTCTTGGTATGGTCGTCTTGCTCAAGATAAGATCTGGGACAAGGCTGGTATTTTCCTTGATGTTAAAGAATACAAGCACCTTCAAGCTTGGACTGAAAAAATTGCTGACCGTCCAGCGGTTAAACGGGGACTTGAAGTCGACTATAAAGAGATCTAATTTTTATAACGGTTTGCCTAGGCTAACCGTTTTTCTATTGTTTCATGATATAATAGAAAGAAAATCACAAGGAGACATTCATGACTGTATTTCAAGCTATTTTAGAAAAAATTAAAGCCTATGACACTATTATTATTCACCGCCACCAAAGACCTGACCCTGATGCCATTGGTAGTCAGGTAGGACTGAAGGAAATTTTAAAAACAAACTTTCCAGATAAAAAGGTTCTTGCGACAGGTGTCAATGAACCTACCTTGTCTTGGATTGCTGAAATGGATAAGGTAACTGACCAAGACTATGAAGGAGCGCTTGTTATTGTTACCGATACAGCCAACACTCCTCGTATCGACGACGACCGTTTTGATAAGGGGGACTTTCTTATCAAAATTGACCATCATCCTAACGACGATGCCTACGGAGACCTCCTCTTAGTTGATACGACTGCTTCAAGTGCCAGCGAAATTGTGACTGACTGGGCTCTCACTCTTGGCCTTTCCTTGTCAGATGCCGCTGCTCGTGTTCTTTACAATGGTATTGTTGGCGATACAGGTCGCTTCCTCTTTCCGTCTACGACACCTAAAACACTTCAAATTGCGGCTAAACTTCGTGAATACGACTTTGATTTTGCAGCAATGGCTCGTCGTATGGATAGTTTCCCATTCAAAATTGCTAAATTACAAGGTTATGTTTTCGATAATCTAGAAGTCGATGAAAATGGTGCAGCTCGAGTTGTCTTGACACGAAAGGTTTTGGATGAATTCAATGTCACTGATGCTGAAAGTTCTGCAATTGTTGGCACTCCAGGTCGTATTGATTGCGTCGAATCTTGGGCTATTTTCGTAGAGCTGCCTGAAGGGCATTACCGTGTACGTCTGCGCAGTAAAAGCATTGTCATCAACGGGATTGCTAAACGTCATGACGGTGGAGGCCACCCACTTGCTAGTGGTGCCAATTCCTACAGCTTAGACGAAAACGAACAAATCTATCAAGAAATCAAGGATACCGTTGCCCATGCAACTCACTAATCGTCGTGTACGTCTCATGGGGACTGTGATTGACGTCTCTATCTATCATGAAGAACCAGAACCCCTGCTAGACCAGGTTGAAGCACTCCTACATACCTACAATAAGCGTTTCTCAGCCAATGATGACAGTTCCGAACTCATGAAAATTAACAAGGCAGCAGGCTTACATTCGGTGACGGTTCACCCAGAGCTTTTTGAACTTATTGCTCTTGGAAAATGGCATAGCTGCCAACCTGAAAGTCACCTTAACATTGCCATAGGACCTCTCATTCAGACTTGGCGCATTGGTTTTTCGGATGCCAAGCTGCCTCTGCCTGAAGAAATTCCTCCGCTCCTACAAATTATCAATCCCAATGCCATTGTTCTATCCGAGGAAAATCAAAGCGTTTTTCTCAAAGAAAAAGGGATGAAAATTGATCTTGGTGCCCTGGCAAAGGGATATATTGCAGATCGTATTGCAGATTTTCTTAAAGCAGAAAAAGTGACCAGTGCCCTAATCAATCTTGGAGGTAATGTTCTAACCTTTGGACCAGCTCTCCATAATCCTGATAAAAAATGGCGGATTGGTATTCAAAATCCCAAGGAGACTAGAAACACAAATCTTATGGTGCTTGCTATAAGAGACCAATCTATTGTCACTTCAGGAATCTATGAACGCACTTTTGAAATAAATGGCAAAACCTATCATCATATTTTCGATAGTCAAACTGGCTACCCTGTCTCTAGTGATCTAGCTAGTCTTACCATCATTTCATCCCTCTCAGTCGATGGTGAAATTTGGACGACACGTTTATTTGGCTCAAGTCTAGAACGCATTTTCCAGGAAGTTAGTTCACAACCAAATCTTGAAGCTATCATCGTTGATAAAGATAATCGATGCTTTCAGACAAGTGGCATTTACAAAATGCGAATTTCCTAAAAAATAGTAAAAAAGACTTGTCAAGAAGACCACCTTTTGATAAACTAAAATAGTTAAAAAACTATGGTGCGGAAAGTACCATGGCAGAAAGGAAATATTTTAACATGAAAAAAGATATCCATCCAGATTACCGTCAAGTAGTATTCATGGACACAACTACTGGTTACCAATTCCTTAGCGGTTCAACTAAACACTCAAACGAAACAGTTGAATTCGAAGGTGAAACTTATCCACTTATCCGTGTAGAAATTTCATCAGATTCACACCCATTCTACACTGGCCGTCAAAAATTCACTCAAGCAGACGGACGCGTGGATCGTTTCAACAAAAAATACGGTCTCAAATAAGCAACATCTTGTTGTTAAGCCATTCCAATTGGAATGGTTTTTTTGTATTCTCTTGGCTATAATCTCTCCTCCCCCGCTCCTTTAAAATAAAAAAACAGCTTCCATATGGAAACCGTTTAATCCTATTAACCTGCTTTACCAATAGCCAAAGCCCAGATAAAGAAGAGGGCAAATCCGAATAAGAAAATCAAACCTGCAATAGCAAGTCCTTTCAACCAAGTTGGAAGGTCTCTCTTTGCTTTTGTAACAAGTACATAATTCAAAAGCGCAAAGAAAGGTGTTGTAAGGAATGAACCAATCATGGCAAAACGAAGCATTGTTGCTACTTGACCTTGGAAGAAGAAAATAATGATGAGACCAAGAATAGCTGTCAATGTCATCCAAACATTCAATGGTGTTTGATTTTTTTCCTTTTGGTTAAACAAAAGACGAAGAGAAATTTCGTTAACACGTGAATAACCATCGATAACAGTAATCACAGTACCAAAGATACATAAGAAAGCGATAAAGGTAATCAAATAGCGTGACCACTCACCAAGCACTGAGGCATACATACCAACAAACTGAGCAATATACTTAGCTGATGCTGCTTCTACTGGTTTACCAGTTGGATACTGGATAAGAGCACCGAGTGCTACAAAGAATACTGCAAGAATAGCTGTTCCGATGAAACCAACGTTAAAGTCAAAGAGGGCATCGTCAGTGTTAAAGTCAACAGTTTTCTTTTTCTCAGCTGACCAAAGTGAGTTAATGGCTGAAATTTCAATTGGAGCTGGCATCCATCCAAGAAGTGAAACGATAAATGGAAGGGCTGCTAACTGCCATGGTGTTTTTTCAACGAAGTCAGCACTTTACTCTGGGTGTTTGATTGCTGCAATAATAACTGCTGCTACTGTTGCGATAGTCAAGGCTGACATGATCCATTTAGCCATGCCATCAAGAAGTTTGTAACCACCAAAGAGTAACATACCCCAAATGATTGCAACCAAAATGATTGACCATGTTGTAATACTCAAACCAAGCATTGGAAAGGCACTAGCAATGATAGCTGAACAAAGAATAGAAACACCTGCAGTATTAACCAAGGCTGAAAAGACATTCAAAATGAAGAATACCCAAAGATAGAACTTACCTTTCTCAGCATAACCTTCAACAAGGGTTTTACCCGTATCTGCGGTATACTCAGCACCAAAACGGAAGAATGGGTATTTAAAGAGGTTAGCTAGAATAACCAAGCCTAGCAAGGCCCATCCATAAGAACCACCCGCTTGAGTTGATGAAACGATGTGGGAACCACCTACGGCCGCTGAAGCCATTAGGATACCAGGTCCCATTGCTTTTATTTTACTACGCCAGGTAGACTGACTAGATATACTTGTTTCTGACATAAGAGAATCTCCTAAAATAAATTTTCAGAATAATCTGAATTGATGTTTACCTTTTACACAATTGTTGGAATAATTTCAATAGAATTTCACATATTTTCTGAAAAATAGAAAAAAGCCATCCAAATGGATAGCTCTTTTACTATTTAGAAAGTCCTGTAAAGAAATCTACGATAGCTTGCCAGATTTGTGCAAAAATATTTTTGCTGTTCTCAACCGCTTTGTTGGCATTAAAGTTTAGGTTGATTCCAGAGAAAGTATTACCAGCTTTCGAAACGATAGAATCTTTAAGTGAACTCAAGGTTGACTTAAAGCTAGCACTATCAATGATTGAAGACTTAGATAAATTCATAGCAAAATTCACCAGAAGGTTAATTTGCGTATCAGAAAGATTCAAGTTGTAATTATTAATTGTTTGCTGAACAATCGTTTTAGCTTGGTCTTCAGTCAACTTATCCCCTTTATCAGCAACTGCTGACTTAATATCAGTCATAGCTACATTAAGCTTGTCCGCATCATAGTCACTCTTGCCTGAATTTTCCTCATTAATTTGAGAAAGGGTTTTGAGTTCCTCTTGCGCAAGCTCTTTGCTTTCATCTGAAACTTTAGCCCCATTTTGCTCAAGGGAATAGTAAATACCAGCCAAGGCACTTTCTCCAGTAACTGCGATTGGTGCTGCTACCGTAATCTTAGCATGTTCGATACCAAGTGTCGTGGCAGCATTACGGTACATATCTGGAGTGATTTTCGTGATATTTTGCGGTGTCACAATCTCTACACTCAAGGTTTCCTTAGCACCCAGCTTAGCAATCTTAACCGAAGAATATAGCTGAAGACTAGAATCGTCAGCCACATTCATGATATTGGCGTAAGCAGATGTCGTCAAGGTCTTGACATTAGTATCCTTACTACTATCATACCCTAATAAATTCAAGGTTTCATTTCGTTGCTCTTCCGACAATGAATACCCCATCACATAGTCTGGTTGAACATAAGATTCATCAATAACCTTTTGGACTTGTGATGATGTTGCTGCTTGAGCAACCGAAGTAAAGGCTGTTACTGAAGCCAATATAGCCATCCCAGTAACAAGAAGTTTTTTCAATTTCATGTGTGTTTCCTTTCGAAAATAGAATAGTATTCCATAATCTCCTAAAGGACGACTGACTCTAGGCCCAGCCGCTCACCTATTATACCATGACTTAAAAAATTAAGGTTAAAAAAACTACTCGTGCAACTCCAAAGGAAGACCATCTGGATCAGCAAAGAAAGTCATCTTTTCACCGGTAAAAGTGTCCTTGCGAATAGGTTGGCAGGAGATACCCTTTTGTTCTAACTCTTTGACGACCTCTTCAATATTAGTCACTCTGAAAGCTAAATGACGTAAGCCACATGCCTCAGGATAAGACGGACGTTTTGGGGGTTCCACATAGTTCGGATCACTGGTCTTATTGCCGAAGATTTCAAGTTCTATACCTCCACAGCGTAGGTCTAACTTATAATCATGACGTTCCGGACGGTGATTTTCCCGAATAATCTCAAAACCAAGTTTATTGACATAAAAATCTCGAGACAAGTCATAATCAGAAACAATAATAGCAACATGGTGCACTGTATTTAAAAACATATTTTCCTCCATTGAAAAAGGCCCGAAGGCCCTTTTTTAACTTTGAAATTGATTGTATGACTTATTAAAGGCTTCAATAATATCTGAACTTGCCTTGTCAAAATCTACCTGTGATTTCAATTCACCTTTGACGATTGTACGCTGAGTTGCTTCGGCATCCGTACAAGTTACAAGGGTAACTTCAGACTTGCCAGGTGTATCATCAACTACTGCTACTTCAGTTGGTTGAACAACCTTCACCTCACTAATAACATAAGTATAGACTTTATTTTTATCCGTAAGATAAATCTTCATACCTTCCTTAGCCTTATCTAGCGGTGAAAATAGCATATCAGATGCACCGGCAATACCAAAGACGTGGTGGCTAGCTAGTGAATAGTTGTTTTCACCACCCATGACTTGATCTTCTTTCATCGTTCCTGCACCGTAAGTCAACTCTGTATTGCCGAGTCCTTTGAAAATAGGGAGATTGATACCTACCTCTGGAATAGCAATACCACCAACGACAGGAAGCTCTTGAGCATCCATCTGTGCCTGCAAGACAGACTCTGTACTAATTGATTTAACGGTATCAAAGTCAAAGCTAGTCTTAGCTTCCTTGTTTTTCTCAATAGTCTTTTTAGAAACCTTGCTCACTTGATACTTATTTGTATTCCAAGCAATCACTGTGTTTCGAATAGACTTATTGAAAATCAAGGCTAAACCAACAACCAAGAGAACAATAATCAACACCCAGCGAAGAATATCAAGCCACTTACGGCGTTTTTTTGTTACGTTATTTTTCTTATCTTTGCTCATTAGTTGTCACCACTTTCTTGATCTTCGGAAGCTTGTTCAACTTCTTCTGGCTCAACTAAAGCAAAGGTAACAATACGAGCAGAGTCATCCAAACGCATGACCTTAACCCCTTGAGTGGCACGACCAGTTTGTGAAATATTAGCAACGGCAGTACGGATGATAACACCTGTATCGGTGATGACCATGATATCCTCATCACCAGACACTGTTACAATACCTGCTAGGTTACCATTCTTCTCTGTGATATTGGCAGTCTTGATACCTTTACCACCACGACCCTTCGTTGGGTATTCAGTAGCTGAGGTACGCTTACCGTAACCCTTTTCAGTGATAATCAAGACTTCTTGGTCTTCTGTAATGGCAGCTGCACCAACAACTTGGTCACCATCACGAAGAGTTACCCCTTTAACACCGGCAGCCATACGACTCATGCTTCGAATAGTGTCCTCTTTGAAGCGTACACTGTAACCAAATTTAGTACCAATGACAATTTCTTCATTACCAGTAGTCAAGAAGACATTGATTAGCTCATCACCTTCTCTAAGTTTCAAGGCAATCAACCCATTTTGACGAATGTTCTTAAATTCCGTTTCTTTTGTACGTTTAACTAGACCTTGGCGAGTTACAAAGACAAGGTGATTATTTTCAGAAGCTTGATCACTCTTGGCATTAATGACTGTTTGAATAGTCTCACCTTCGTCCAACTTCAAGAGATTGACGATAGGTAAGCCTTTGGCTGTACGACCGTATTCTGGGATTTCATACCCCTTAAGACGGTATACACGCCCCTTATTAGTCATGAAGTAAAGGTGATCATGAGTGCTTGTTGAGACAATATCACGAACAAAGTCATCATCGTTAACACCAGTACCTTGGACACCGCGACCACCACGTTTTTGTGAACGGAACTCGTCTTGGGCTAAACGTTTAATATACCCTTTATTTGAGAGAGTGATAACAACATCTTCTTCCTCGATGAGGTCCTCATCTTCAAGAGAAATGACCTCTCCAACCATAAGCTCTGTGCGGCGAGCATCTGCAAATTTACGCTTGCTTTCGTCCAATTCTTCCTTGATGATAGCAATGACACGTTCTGGTTTTGCCAAAATATCAGCTAAATCAGCAATCAGAGCCAAGAGATCATTGTACTCATTTTGAATCTTATCACGTTCCAAACCTGTCAAACGACGCAAACGCATATCAAGAATAGCTTGACTTTGACGTTCCGTGAGTTCGAAGCGAGCCATCAACTCAGCTTGAGCCTCAGCATCAGTTTGACTGTTACGGATAATCGTAATCACTTCATCCAAATGATCAAGGGCAATCAACAAACCTTCTAAAATATGGGCACGTGCCTCAGCCTTATCCTTGTCAAACTGTGTACGACGAACCACAACTTCTTGTTGGTGAGCAATATAGTCAGCCAAGATTTGACGCAAAGAAAGGATTTTAGGAACACCCTTTTCAATGGCCAACATGTTGAAGCTGAAGTTAGTCTGAAGTTGCGTTAATTTGAACAAATTGTTCAAGATAACATTGGCAGAAGCATCACGACGCACTTCGATGACAAAGCGTACGCCTTCACGAGAAGACTCGTCACGGACTGCTGTAATCCCCTCAATACGCTTTTCTTGAGCTAAACGAACGATATGTTCATGAACCTTGGTCTTATTGACCATGTAAGGAAACTCAGTGACAACAATACGCTCACGACCTGATTTAGTTGTTTCAATTTCAGTACGCGAACGAAGAACAATAGAACCCTTACCAGTTTCATATGCACGGTGAATACCAGATTTCCCCATGACCAAGCCACCAGTTGGAAAGTCTGGACCAGGAAGAACTTCCATCAGTTCAAGTGTTGTGACTTCAGGATTATCCATCATCAATTTGACAGCATCAATCGTTTCAGCCAAATTGTGTGGTGGGATGTTAGTCGCCATACCAACGGCAATCCCTGTCGCACCATTGACAAGAAGGTTTGGAATACGTGACGGAAGAACGATTGGCTCACGTTCTGATCCATCATAGTTATCTTGAAAATCAACGGTATTCTTATTGAGATCACGAAGCATTTCCAAGGCGATTTTAGACATACGCGCCTCAGTATAACGCTGAGCGGCAGCCCCATCACCATCCATAGAACCAAAGTTCCCGTGACCGTCAACCAACATGTAACGGTAGCTCCACCATTGCGCCATACGAACCATGGCTTCATAGATAGATGAGTCTCCGTGTGGGTGATATTTACCCATGACATCCCCGGTAATACGGGCAGATTTTTTATGTGGCTTATCAGGTGTCACCCCAAGCTCATTCATTCCATATAGAATACGACGTTGTACAGGTTTTAAACCGTCACGAACATCTGGGAGAGCACGAGACACGATAACACTCATGGCATAATCGATAAAGCTTGTCTTCATCTCAGACGTCAAATTAACGTCAATTAAATTATTATCTTGCACTCTAAAAATGCCTCTTTTCTTTCATTCAAATCATTCCAAACTCTAATAAAAGAGTATAGAAAATTTCTATAATATTATACCATAAAACGCTTTACTTTTCAGTTGTGTAAACGCTTTCATCTATTATTTCCTTATTATTTCGTGACATCCATCACTTAAAGTGGTAGAATAAGCAGTGTACGGGGTAACCCAATTAAAAAATAAGGAGATGTTTAGACCCATGACTGCAACTAAACAACACAAAAAAGTCATCCTCGTTGGTGACGGTGCCGTAGGTTCATCTTACGCTTTCGCACTTGTAAACCAAGGTATCGCTCAAGAACTTGGTATCATCGAAATTCCACAATTGTTCGAAAAAGCTGTTGGTGATGCACTTGACCTAAGCCACGCGCTTGCTTTCACTTCACCTAAAAAAATCTACGCAGCTAAATACGAAGACTGTGCGGATGCTGACCTTGTAGTTATCACTGCTGGTGCTCCACAAAAACCAGGTGAAACTCGTCTTGATCTTGTTGGTAAAAACCTTGCTATCAACAAATCTATCGTTACTCAAGTTGTTGAATCAGGCTTCAAAGGAATCTTCCTTGTAGCAGCTAACCCAGTTGACGTATTGACTTACTCAACATGGAAATTCTCAGGATTCCCTAAAGAACGCGTTATCGGTTCAGGTACTTCACTTGACTCAGCTCGTTTCCGTCAAGCACTTGCTGAAAAACTTGGCGTTGATGCTCGTTCAGTTCACGCCTACATCATGGGTGAACACGGTGACTCAGAATTTGCCGTTTGGTCACACGCTAACATCGCCGGTGTAAACCTTGAAGAATTCCTTAAAGACACTCAAAACGTTCAAGAATCTGAATTGGTTGAATTGTTCGAAGGTGTTCGTGATGCCGCTTACACAATCATCAACAAAAAAGGTGCTACTTACTATGGTATCGCCGTTGCCCTTGCTCGTATCACTAAAGCTATTCTTGACGATGAAAATGCAGTACTTCCATTGTCTGTATTCCAAGAAGGTCAATATGGTGTAAGCAACGTCTTTATCGGTCAACCTGCAATCGTAGGTGCACACGGTATCGTACGTCCAGTTAACATCCCATTGAACGATGCTGAACAACAAAAAATGAAAGCTTCTGCTGACGAATTGCAAGCTATCATTGATGAAGCATGGAAAAACCCTGAATTCCAAGAAGCTTCAAAAAACTAATCTAACATTAGTTAAATAAAAGTCTCCAGTATGTTCTGACCCCAAAAAGTTAGACAAATAATTTAAGCAAAGGATTTAGTTCTGTATTGTACAGGACTGAGTCCTTT